>JAEXTB010000262.1 GCA_023453725.1 Bacillota bacterium
CCGTAAAGATGGGCGCTGATGCTGCCGCCGCGCAGTACAACGTAGACATCACGTTCGATGGTCCTCCGTCTGAGTCTGAAATCAGCACCCAGATCGACCAGCTCAACGCGGTTCTCGCGAAGAACCCCGCCGCGCTGTGCCTGGCGGCTCTCGACACCGAGTCCGTGACCACGCAGCTCAACGACACCAAGGCAAAGGGTATCCCCGTTGTCGGCTTTGACTCCGGCGTTCCCAATGCGCCCGAAGGCACCATCGCTTCCACCGCTTCCACCAACAATGAGAATGCGGGCGCAGGCGCTGCCGAAGAAATGTTCAAGATCGAGTCCGTCAAGGCAAAGATCGACGCCGCCACCCCGGAAAGCCCGGTCATCATCGGCGTATTGAGCCAGGATGCCACCTCCGCTTCCGTTGTCGGCCGTACCGTTGGCTTCCTCAACAAGATGGCTGAACTGTGCGAAGGCGTAAAGCCCGGCGAAGTTGCCATCACCGGCCACGACAAGTATGCGAAGGCCGCCACCTCCGGCAAGGTCTCCGTTGAACTCAACATCCTCGTTCCCGCTTCCACCAACACCACCGATGCCCAGACCACCGCACAGGGCTTATTGGCCAAGGCTGGTCTCGCCGGTATCTTCTGCTCCAACGAAGGCACCGTTTCCGGTCTGCTCGCCGCCACCACCGACGGCCAGGATCTCGACCGCACGAACGGCAAGTACAAGGACATCGCCGTCATCGGCTTTGACGCAGGCGCAAGCCAGAAGAACGCTGTCAAGAACGGCTGGTTCAATGGTTCCATCACCCAGGATCCGTACATGATCGGCTTCCTCGCGGTTGAGCTCGCTGTGAAGGCCATGAACGGCGAAGCTGTTGACGAAATCGTTGACACCGGGTTCCAGTACTACACCGCCGCCAACATGGACGATGCGAAGATCGCTCCCTTGCTCTACGATTAATCAAGAAGCATAAAGGCAGTCACACAGATGCCCCCCGTCCCTAGGCGGGGGGCATCTTCACAAAATACCATGCCTACCAGCCATCATTCATGTTATAATTTCAGAGGATATACCCCTGCGCGGCAGCGGTGCGGATACGCACGCATGCGTGTGGGAGAATATAGAGAGACACCGCGAAAGGAGTTTACTATGGTAAAGATCGGCATACGCCCCACAATCGACGGCCGCCGGAATGGCGTACGTGAGGCGCTAGAAGACAAGACGATGGAAATGGCGAGGTCAGCCGCAAAGCTGATTTCTGAACACGTAAAATATCCGGATGGCAGGCCGGTAGAGGTCATCATTGCGGATACGACCATCGGCGGCGTATATGAAGCCGCCAAATGCCAGGAGAAGTTCGAGCGCGAGGGCGTGGGCGTAACGCTCACCGTCACTCCCTGCTGGTGCTATGGCACGGAAACCATGGATATGGACCCAAAGACCGTCAAGGCTGTCTGGGGCTTTAACGGAACCGAACGCCCCGGCGCGGTGTACCTTGCGGCGGTTCTTTCCGCTCACGCCCAGAAGGGCCTGCCGGCATTCGGTATCTATGGACGCGATGTGCAGGATCTTTCGGACAACAGCATCCCGGAAGACGTTTCCGAGAAAATTCTCCGCTTTGCTCGCGCAGGCGTTGCCGCGGCATCGCTTCGCGCAAAGAGCTACTTGCAGGTTGGTTCCATGTGCATGGGCATTGCAGGCTCCATCCTCAACCAGGACATGTTCCAGGAATATTTCGGCATGCGCTCCGAATCCGTGGACGAAACCGAGCTCTTACGCCGTATAGACATTGGCATCTATGATCCTGAAGAATTTGAGCGCGCGCTCAAGTGGACGAAGGAGCATTGCAAGGAAGGGGCTGATCCCAACCCTGCCGACAAACAGTTTACCCGTGAGGAAAAGGACGCACAGTGGGAATTCTGCGTCAAGTGCATGCTGATCGTGCGTGATCTGATGGTAGGCAACCCCCGGTTGGCCGAGTTGGGCTTTGTGGAAGAAAGCTGCGGACACAACGCCATTGCCGCGGGCGTACAGGGGCAGCGCCAGTGGACGGACTACAAGCCGAACTTTGACTTTCTTGAGGCGCTTCTCAACAGCCAGTTCGATTGGAACGGCAATCGTCCTTCCTATATCGTTGCGACGGAGAACGACACGCTCAACGGCATGACTATGCTATTCGAGCATCTGTTGACCAACACCCCCGGTATCTTCGCGGATGTACGCACCTATTGGAGCCCGGCGGCCGTCAAGCGAGTCACCGGCAAGGAACTCACAGGCGACGCGAAAAACGGTATCATCCACCTCGTCAATTCCGGCGCCGCTGCGCTTGACGGCACAGGTGCAGCAAAGACTGCTGACGGCAAGCCGACTATCAAGCCTTCCTATGAACTTACACAGGAAGACGCCGAGGCCTGCCTCAAGGCCACCCGGTGGTGCCCGGCAAACAAGGGGTACTTCCGTGGGGGTGGATTCTCTTCCAACTTCATCGGCGGTACACGCGGCGGCATGCCAGTCACCATGGCGCGCCTCAACTATGTCAAGGGCCTTGGCCCTGTGCTGCAGCTTGCAGAAGGCTACAGCTGCGAGCTCGACCCCGAAGTCCACGCAAAGCTCGACGGCCGTACCGATCCCACCTGGCCCACCACCTGGTTTGCCCCGCGCGTCACCGGCAAGGGCGCGTTTACGGACGTTTACAGCGTGATGGCCAACTGGGGCGCCAACCACGGCGCGTTCTGCTACGGCCATGTGGGCGCGGACCTTATCACGTTCGCTTCCATGCTGCGCATTCCCGTCTCCATGCACAACGTGGAGAAGGAGAATATATTCCGTCCCGCGGCCTGGGCTGCATTTGGCACGGATGATCTGGAAGCAGCCGATTACCGCGCCTGCAGCGCGTTTGGGCCGCTGTATAAGTAACCTGTAAGCGCTCTGCGCTTCTATCAAAAAGATTACAGTATGGGCGCTGCAACCGGCGGCCGTGCGGGGGTAGACTATCCTTGCGCAGGTGATGGTGCAGCGCCCAACAACATGTAATAGAAAAGGATGCCTTTTTTGTAGGGCATTCTTTTTTATTACACAGACTGTATGGGATGCATGGAAAAGAAATTCCATTGCACTCTTGAAACTCATATAACCTTGATATGTACAGGCATAGTAAGCTGACGGCACATGCTCAAAAACGCCCGCGAACCTTTTTATGAGCGGGTTTCCATTTCCCCGCATCAACGTGCATAGAAATAGCTAAGAAATAGCTGTCATAGCCGCAGTTTTTCAACATGAGACAACAAATTGCAAAAATTCATGCACGCATGCAGGTATAAACCCAGTTGGTATGGCAATACTCACTGCATCCAAAGTATGACAGGGGAGAGATCAAGCATGACTGTAGAAAGACACCAATACACACAGCAACACTCCGCCCGTCTGGGTTGGAGCGCCCAGGAGGATGCCTTGCTGTTTGAGGCTGTCCGCATTGCCCGCGAGGCCGGAGCGCCGCTCAAAGCGGTGTTTGACGATGTTGCGGAGCGCACGGGCCGCAGGCCAAACAGCATACGCAATTACTATTACGCACGTGTCAAGCAGGAAAACGGGGGCAACGCGCAGCTCCAGCATAACCCCGCATTCGTACCGTTTACCGATGAAGAGATCCACCACCTGCTTACCACGGTGCTCGGCGCGCAGGCGCGCGGAGTTTCCGTGCGGGCCTGTACGTTGCAAATGGGAAATGGCGATAACCGCGCTATGCTCCGTTACCAGAACAAGTACCGCTCGCTGCTAAAGAGCAACCCGGCGCTTGTAAGACGCGTCGCCAAGGAACTTAGGGAACAGGGCCAGTCAGCATTTGACCCGTTCGAAAAGACCACGCCCGTGCGCCGCGCAGGACGGCCGCGCAAACAAAGCGGCAGCCTTCTCGACGTGGTGGGCGGCGTTGTCAATCAGCTTGACCGCGTAGAGGGACTGGATGTCTCCGCCTTCTTTGAAAGCCTGGGCGCTCTTGCCGTATCCGCGGCAAAGGGTGCGGCGGCGCAGCAGCGCCTGCAGGCGATGAGCGGCGGAGAGGACATTGCCTTGCTTATGGAAGAAAACCAGGAGTTAAAGGCGCAAGTGAACGATCAGAAACAGGAGCTTGCGGCGCAGCGCGAACGGTTCACCACGCTGTTTGGCTATTTCCGGCAACTGATGGACGTCAACCGCGAGTTTTTAGGCATGACGTCCGTCACAAAGGTCAGCAGCCTGAGCAACTATATCCGCGAGCTCTCCCGCAACATGGAAGACTGTGAAAAGTGGATGTTTGACGTTACGCCCATGGCATAACAGCACTGTAAGGATGCGAAACAGGCTCCGGAAGTTTCCCGGAGCCTGTTTCATTGCGTAAAAAAGGTGCTGATTTCTCACGCGGATCGCGTTAAGGTATAGGTAAGCCCTATTTTTGGAATATTAACAGCAAACATACAGGAGGGTCATGAATTGAAAAAAATAGCTCTATTTTTAATTACGGCGCTCGTGCTTACTTCGGTATTTGCATGCACGACCAATCCGGGTGTGACGCCCAGCCCTGCAGTAACAGGCGCACCTTCACCGGCAGGGGCAACGGGGGCGCCTGTGGCATCACCGGAAACATCTCCCGCCGCATCTCCCGAGATGTCCCCCGGAGCCGGAACGGAAAGCCCCGGCGCTTCACCCAACGCATCCCCGGGTGCCGGGATTACGGCTTCTGCCAAAGGCTATGGCGGCAATGTCACCGCAACGCTGATGGTTGTAGATGGTAAGATCGGAGACTTTTATCTGGAAGGGCCGGACGAGACGGAGGGCATAGGCAAAGCGGCATTGGAGACATACAACAAAACGCTTGCCGAACTAAAAGGCAAGCCGCTATCGGAATTTGATCCCTCGAAACTGGACGTGGTCTCCGGCGCGACAGTCACCTCAACCGCTGCTAAGACGGTGCTGGAAGATGTGATGAGCAAAGCGGGATAAAGGACAGCAACCTATATAAAAAACGGGCAGACCGTCGTCTGCCCGTTTTTATTGCATTCGTTATTCCTGCTCGGCAGGCAGCGCGCTTGCGGGCAGGGGGCATTCTTCCTCTGCGATTGTTTGCTTTTTGCGTAAAAATTTATGCCCAAGCTCGGAAAACACAATGGAGCCTGCAATAAGGCATGCCCCAAGCAGGAAGCGGAGCGTAAAAGGCTCGCTTAAGAACAGGATGCCGAACAGGAACCCAAACGGTGCTTCCGTGCTCATCAATAAGGAAGCGTGGGAGACAGGCGCATATCTTAGGCCGATGTTCTGCAAAAGCAGCGCAAGCAGCGTGCATCCTAACCCGAGGTATAAAAGGGAAGAGAGCGTATCCGGCAAAAGCAGCACTTCACGGGCCGGAAACGGTTCGGTAAATGCGCCCACAGCGGCGGCGCTAAGGGCGGCAAACAAAAACTGCAGCGCGGTGAGCAAAAATACATCCAGACCCTTTTCGGTAAACCGGGCCACCGCAACGATATGTACGGCATATAAGACGCCGCAGAAAAGCGTGAGCACATCCCCGATGTTAATGCTTAACCCCTGCTGCAGCGCAATGATGCCCACGCCGGCAAGGCACAAAACAGCCGCGGCAATCGCGTTTGCACCCGGCTTCTTTTTACTGATCAGCCAATGAAACAGGGGCACCAGCACCACATAAACGGATGTAATAAAGGCGTTGTTGCCTGCGGTTGTAAACGTAAGCCCTAACGTCTGCACATAGTATCCAGCATAGAGCAATACGCCGCACACAAGGCCTGCGATAAGCATCTGCCGGCTCATGTGCACAACTTTCTTCCATAAGATGCCGCAAAGCACGACTGCCGCAATGGCAAAGCGCAAAGAGAGCAGCCAGTTGACGGGCAAAAGGTCCAAAGAATTCTTCATTACGACAAAACCGCTGCCCCAAATAAGGCCCGCAACGAGCAGGGCGGCTTCCGCCAGCATTACCTGTTTTTTTGTAGACTGCACAAAACCGTATCCCTTTCAAGCAATACGCGTATTATAGCACAACTTATGTCTGCCGAAAAAGAGACGCTGTAAATTATAAAAAAAAGCATTGACAAGACAAGCACCAACCATGTAAAGTAGTCATATCTTTAGGGCAGCAAGGGCGCTGTGCTATGTTTAGCACGGCGCCCTCATATTATTTTTGAAAGAAATTGACAGGAGGAAAGAACATGAGCGAGGTTAGGGAACTGTTCGGCAGTATGGTATTCAACCGTGCAGTGATGAAGGCGCGCCTTCCAAAGGAGACCTACCGCAAGCTGCAGCAGACCATTCGGCTGGGGCTTGATTTGGAGCCCGGCGTTGCGGATATCGTTGCAAATGCCATGAAGGATTGGGCCATAGAAAAAGGTGTGACTCATTATACCCACTGGTTCCAGCCAATGACGGGGATTACCGCAGAAAAGCATGACGGGTTCCTTTCACCCTGCTCGGATGGCAGCATCATTTTGGAGTTTTCCGGGAAAGAGCTCATCAAAGGCGAACCGGACGCGTCGAGCTTCCCTTCGGGGGGCCTCAGGGCCACGTTTGAGGCGCGCGGCTATACCGCATGGGATCCGACCAGCCCCGCATTTATCAAAGAAAGCACACTCTATATTCCCACCGCATTCTGCTCCTATGGCGGCGAAGCGCTGGATAAGAAAACCCCGCTGCTTCGGTCCATGGAAGCCATCAATACCCATGCGCTTCGCGTGGTGAAGCTGTTTGGCCATGACAACGTTACCCGCGTTGTTCCCACCGTCGGTCCCGAACAGGAATACTTCCTTGTTGACGAAGAACTCTACAAGCTCCGCCCCGACCTCAGGTTTACGGGCCGGACGCTGTTTGGTTCCCGCCCGCCCAAGGGACAGGAACTGGAAGACCATTACTTTGGCGCAATCAAGCCCCGCATCGCCGCTTACATGAAGGATCTTGACGAGGAACTGTGGAAGCTTGGCGTGCTTGCAAAGACCGAGCACAACGAGGTTGCGCCCGCCCAGCACGAGCTTGCGCCCATATTCACGGATACGAATATTGCCACCGATCACAACCAGCTCACCATGGATCTCATGCAGAAGGTCGCAAAGCGCCATGGGCTTGTATGTCTGCTGCACGAAAAACCGTTTGCGGGCGTCAACGGCAGCGGCAAGCACAACAACTGGAGCCTTGCCACGAATACCGGCATGAACCTTCTCGACCCCGGAAATTCCCCTATGGAAAACAAGCAGTTCCTGCTGTTCCTTGCCGCTGTCATTAAGGCGGTGGACGACTATCAGGATCTCTTGCGCGTAACGGTTGCAAGCGCAGGCAACGACCATCGCCTAGGTGCAAACGAAGCGCCTCCGGCCATCGTTTCCATATTCTTAGGTGAAGAGCTCATGGGCGTTGTGGAGGCCATCGAAAAGGACGCCGACTACCTTGCGCCCAACAAAAGCGAAATGGGCATGGGCGTGCGCGTGCTGCCCCCCATCCCCAAGGACAGTACGGACCGCAACCGTACCTCTCCGTTTGCGTTCACCGGCAACAAGTTTGAGTTCCGTATGCTCGGCTCTTCGTTCTCCATCGCCGGACCGAACTACGTATTGAATACGATTGTCGCCGAATCGCTCTCGATATTCGCGGACGAATTGGAAAAGGCCGCTGACTTTGACGCGTCGCTCGCAAAGCTTGTGCGTGAAACCATCATTGCCCATAAGCGCATCCTGTTCAATGGCAACAACTATTCCGATGAATGGGTGGTTGAGGCGGAAAAGCGCGGCTTATTAAACCTCAAATCCACAGTCGCCGCCCTTCCGCACCTTGTAGCGGAAAAGAATGTTGCGCTCTTTGTAAAGCACTGCATCCTGACTGAAAAAGAGGTGCATTCCCGTTACGAAATCTCTCTGGAGAACTACATCAAGGTGATTTCCATTGAGGCGATTACCACGCTGGATCTTGCGCGCAAGAAGATTCTGCCCGCCGTATCCGATTATGTAAGCAAGCTTGCCGAAACGGCCATTGCAAAAAACAGCATCGGCATCGGCTCGGATGTGGAAAAAAGCCTCGCGGGAAAGATCAGCGATATAACCGGAACATTCTATAGCGCGATTGAGGCGCTTGACGCCGCTATTGCGCATGAGTCCCAGGGCGATACGCTTGCCCACGCCGTCTATTGCCATGAGGTAGTTGTGCCCGCCATGAATGCGGTGCGCGAAGCGGCGGATGCGCTTGAGCTGATTACGGCAGAGGATTACTGGCCCATGCCGTCTTACGCCAAGCTTCTGTTCGAGGTATAAGGGTCAGGCTTAGCGGGAGTCTCCACCCTTTTTACCGTTCATATTCTTCTTCCTGAGGCAAGAGCGTCCGGGTATCCTATACCGGACGCTTTTGCTATGTCGGTCAATTGGCGCTTTGCACCAATTGACCGAGGGGGGCGATCTTGTAAGCGGCTACGCCGGTTACAAGATAATACCGCAGCCGCCTGCGTCTTCGCAGACGCGGTCGGCGGCTGTGCAAGGTGTCATTTGCGGCGTACATGCCGCCGCAAATGACGTATTTTATATAGGAGATTCTAAGTCGTTTTTGTTTACAGCGTGGCAAAACACTAAAAATTCAAAAATAACCGTATTTTAAAATCAAAAATATTTCTATGTGGATTTTCTAAAAAACCTCAAAGTATCAAAGCAAATTTAATGGCGCACAAGTACTTATCCTATAAAATTCGCTTGATTAATAATGATTAGTTATATTAAATTGTCTTGGAACATAGAAGTAAATTCAATTTAATACTATTTAAAAGGTCTGTCCAAGTGCTGTGCCTCATATATTGTTACGACAGAACGACGAATGAGAGAGGTGCAGTCTATGGAACCCATCTGGAGCGAATTGCAACTGGAGCGCATGGCGGGCAGGACCGCGGCGCAGGCGTTTGTAGAGGGCGATATTCCCATGCCAGTCGGGCGGGAGGCGCAGCGCATTTTGCAGACGGATGCCCAAATTCAAAACGAAACTGCGCGCTGCGCAAATGGCCGGGTGGATGTGGACGGCACGCTCATGCTGCAGATGCTCTGCATCAGCCCGGAAGGGATGCCGTTTGATGTGCATGCATCCACGCGATACAACCATAGCATCCCCATGGAAGGTGTAGAGGAAGGCATGCATGCGGAGGTTACGCCGCAGCTCATGGACATCCGCACGGAGCTCAATAACAACCGCGCCCACATGGAGGCGGTAGCAGATCTTAACGCCACCGTGCGGCAGGAAGAAAACATGCGCGTCATGACGGATGTGCGCAATGCAAGAAACCTGCAGACGCGGTATGAGCAGGCGCAGCTTGGGCGCGAGCGCCCGCTTGCCGCAGTCTCTGTACGCGCAAGGGAAGAACTCGAGGCCCCGGGCGTTGTACAGGTGCTGCGCGTCAATGCGGCCCCGCATATTGAAAACGTTACGCTTGAGGCAAACGGCGCTGCCATAGAGGGCACGCTCTACCTGTACGCGCTGTATGTGGATGAAGAAGGCATGCTCATGCAGGCCGTGCTGCGCGCTCCATTCAGCGAACTTATTCCGTTGGAAATAGATGTGTCCTCCTGCTCGCGCATTTTTGCGACGCCCAGCGTACGGGATATTTCCGGCAATGTCGTCACGCAGGGGGAAAGCCTGGAACTCAACGTGACCATGCAGATCGAAATCCACTGCATCATGCGGGAGGATGTCAATACGCTCTCGGATGCTTATTCGGCGGATGGCGGCATGGAAGTGGCGCGGCAAATGGTGGAGCAGCTTACCCCCGTAGCCAATGTGACCGGTACGTGCAGAATTATGGAGACCCTGCGTGTGCCGGATGAAGATCCTGATGTTGCGCGCGTCATATTCACAAACGCCCGGCCTACGGTGCTGGCGGTTACCGACAACGGCGGCCAGCTTGCGGCAGACGGTATACTTGTGACCAATGTGGTGTATGCGGACGCGAACGGCGGCACAAATGTATTTGAGGAGGATATCCCGTTCCGCTGTGGGGTAGATGCGCCGTATTCGCCGGATGCGCTTGTGCGCGTACGGGTGCTTGAGGTGCGCGGTACCGGAACCGGCCGATCCGTGCAGGTGGAATACCTGCTTGAAACGCAGGCCAGGATATTTGAACGGCAGGAGCTGGAACTTGCTGTTGGCATGGAGGAAACGGAACCCGTATCCCGGGAAAACGGCATCTATGTCCATATGGCAAACGCCGGTGAAACGCCATGGGATGTCGGCAAGCGTTATGGCGTCACAGTCGATCAGCTTGCGGAGTGGAACCCGGGAATGGGCGATACACTTTTGGAGGGAACGCCGACGCTCATATTCTCCAATTCCGGGCATAGGCGGAGCTGACAGCAGCATGGAAAGATAAAAAAGCGGGCCGCCTAAACTAGGCGGCCCGCTGTGTATGCGGAGGTTAATTAGTTCAAAGCATCCTTGAACGCTTTGCCAGCCTTGAAAGAGGGAGCCTTGGACGCGGGGATGTCAATTTCAGCGCCGGTCATGGGGTTGTGGCCCTTGCGCGCTTCACGGCTTTTGACTTCGAATACGCCAAAGCCAACCATCTGAACCTTTTCACCGGCCTTCAAAGAAGTGGTGACGGTGTCTACAAAAGCATAGATCGCCTTTTCGGCGTCCTTTTTGGAAAGCTCGCTCTTCTGCGCGACGGCAGCGATCAGATCCGTTTTGTTCATAAGTGGATT
>JAEXTB010000277.1 GCA_023453725.1 Bacillota bacterium
CGGTGGAAACCATGTCGCTCATGACGTCGCCATCGTAGTTTTTGCAGGCCCAGATAAAGCCGCCCTCGCTGCGGATGACGCGGGCGACAGCATCGTCGATGAGCGTATAGAAATATTCGATGCCTGCGGCTTTGAACTTCTCTGCGTACTCCGCCTCAAAGATCTCCTCAAACAGTAGTTTGAACGTCTGATCGTACTGTTTGGAGATGGTATCCTTGGTAGCAAACCAAAGATCCTGTTTGGTTGCAAGCGCATATGCAAAGCAGGCATGCGCAAAGGATTTGATGGATGTATCCTTGTTGAACATGCCCTGCAGCACGCCGGGGCACTCAAAATCATACACCGTTTGGCGGAACGTCTCCCCGTTATCCCCGGTAAACACAAGCTCCGCTTTTCCTTTTCCCGGCACGCGGTATTCCGTGCCTTTATACACATCGCCATAGGCGTGACGGGCGATGGTAATGGGCAGCTTCCAGTTTTTAACAACAGGCTTGATGCTGTCAATTAGGATGGGTGCGCGGAACACGGTCCCGTCCAATATGGCGCGGACGGTCGCGTTGGGACTTTTCCACATCTCTTTGAGGTTGTACTCGCTCACCCGCTGCTTGTTGGGCGTGATTGTCGCGCATTTGACGCCCACACCGTATTTTATTATGGCATTGCCCGCGTCCACGGTCACCTGATCGTTCGTTTCATCCCGGTACGGGAGGCCAAGATCGTAATACTCGGTCTTAAGATCCACAAAGGGCAGCAGGAGCTCTTCTTTTATCATCTGCCAGATGATGCGGGTCATTTCATCGCCGTCCATTTCCACAAGCGGCGTAATCATCTTGATCTTATCAGGCATGATCGGTTCCCTTTCGTTTACTGGTTTTTCAGCCGTGCGGCATAGTAGTTCATCAGGCAGCCTTCAAGTATGATGGTCTTTTCATCCGCAGTCAGATTTTTCACATGAAGCGTGATTTCCTCCACAGAGCCATCCTGTTTGATAACCTTGCCAGGGATCTCTTCTTTCCCTGTAGCAATGGCTTCCCGGATATCCGGTACAAACACCAGATCGCCTACCGCATACGGGAAATCTGCGCCTTCGGGCAGCGTAAAGGGAAGCATGCCCCAGTTGATGCAGTTGCTGCGGTAGCGCTTGGTGGCAAACTCATAGCAGATGTTCGCAAAGCCGCCCAATACCTTCTGGCAGGAGGCCGCCTGCTCGCGCGCGGAGCCATCGCCCGGCTTCCTTGCAAACAGCACGGACCCAAAAGCGGTATCAGAAAGTTCCCCTTCTGCACCGACAGCCTTAAGCGCAGTTACAACCTTCTCAGGCTTGCTGCCCGCTCTACGTTCCGCTTCCAACGCCTGCACGTTCTTGCACAAACCCACATAGTCCGGGCAGCGGCGCGAAAGCGTGAACTCCGCAAGTTTCTGCGGATTGGAGCGGTAGGAGGAGGTTTCGCCGGATGGGATCAACTCATCCGTGGTAGTGACGGGGTCGTGTATGACCGCCGTCAGCTCCAGCAGCAGGTTTTTAGAAAGCGGATACATCCTGGGCCAATCGGTAATGTTGGGCCCAAGGCGCAATTCCTCTGCGGGTTTGGGGTTTTGGAAACCGTTGTAGACGCGCTTTTGATACACCCCGCGGTCGTAATTGTAGGTTTGTTTTGCGGGTGCGGGGCTCAGTTCCGTCGCCGCGGTCAAAACGCCCTTATTTTTCGCTGTCGCCGCGATGGAACGCGCATCCATAAGCGCCACCGCCGCAAGCTGTCCCTGCCCGGGCTTGCTGCCCTCGCGGCTCGGGAAGTTGCGCGTGGTGTGGCGGATGGAAAAACCGTTGTTGGCGGGCACATCCCCCGCGCCAAAGCACGGGCCGCAGAACGCAGGCTTGATGACGGCGCCCGCCTCGATGAGCTTCGTCAGCACGCCGGCTTTACTAAGCTCCAGGTTGACCGGCATGGAACCGGGATAGACGGAAAGCGAGAAATAGCCGTTTCCGGTATCAGCGCCCTCCAGTATAGCCGCGGCATCTGCAATGTTTTCAAAGAGGCCGCCGGCGCAGCCCGCGATGACGCCCTGATCCGTCCACAGCTTGCCGTCCTTGATTTTCGAGACAAGATCCAGCTTTGTTTTGCCGTCATATTGCTGTGCGACCTCCAGCTCGATACCATGAATCACGTCTTGGAGATTTGCATTAAGCTCATTGATGGCCATTGTGTTGGCCGGGTGGAAGGGCAGCGCGATCATACACTCGACTTTACTCAGGTCAAGCGCAATCATGCTGTCGTAATAGGCGAGTTCATCGGGCTTTAATTCTCTGTACGCCTCGGGCCGCCCCTGAATGCGATAGTATTCCTTTACCATGTCATCTGTCTCCCAGATGGAAGAGAGACAGGTGGTTTCCGTCGTCATGACATCAATGCCGTTGCGGTACTCAACAGACAGGTTTTTGATGCCCGGGCCCACGAATTCAAGCACTTTATTCTTCAGGAAGCCGCTAGAAAACGTGGCGCCCACCAGCGCGAGCGCAACGTCATGCGGCCC
>JAEXTB010000291.1 GCA_023453725.1 Bacillota bacterium
TTGGCTCGCCTGCATATTTGCTTTCTTTGGCGCAATCGCCGCATTCGGCATTGGCAACATGACCCAGATGAATACCATATCCACAGCAGTCATCAATCTGTTTCAAAGCTTTTACCCGGATCCGGCGATAACCAGCACACATGGGCATACCATCAAGTTGATTGCAGGAATCGTTGTTGCGCTCATTTCCGCAATGGTGATATTGGGCGGCATGAAGCGCATTGGTGAGATTACGGAGAAATTTATCCCGCTTATGAGCGCGCTGTACCTGTTGGGCGCGTTTGTTGTGATTGGGGTCAATATAGAAAAATTGGGGCAAGTGTTCTCGGATATTATTACCGGCGCGTTCCGTCCGGAAGCCGTTACAGGCGGCGTCGCAATTTCCATGCTGCTGTCCATGCAGCGCGGCATTGGGCGCGGCGTATTCTCCAACGAAGCAGGCATGGGTTCCGCGCCCATTGCGCATGCGGCGGCAAATACAAAAAGCCCCGTAGAACAGGGCTTTTTCGGCATATTTGAAGTGTTTGCGGATACCATTGTGATTTGCACGGTGACCGCGCTTGTCATATTGATGGGGTTAAGCGACATTGCCTACGGGCAAAGCGCGGGAGCGGAGCTTACGGTGCGCGCGTTTGCTACCGTATTTACCGAGAAAGGCGCATCCGCAATTGTCGCAGTGGGCATATTGTTCTTTGCGATCGCCACCATATTCAGCTGGTCGCTCTATGGTACGCGATGCTGTGAGTTTTTACTGGGTCCTCGTTCCACAAAGCCCTACCAGTTTGTGTTCCTCGGCTTTACCGTGCTCGGCGCAACCATGGAAATGGGGCTCGTATGGGAGATTGCGGATACGCTCAACGGATTGATGTCGCTGCCGAACCTCATTGCCATACTCGCACTTTCGGGCACCGTGGCTCAACTTACGCGCGAATATTTCAATGGCCGCCAACCAACGGTGCATAAAAAGCGTGTCGTATTGATGTTCCCCAGGAAGCGTTAAGCCTGCGCTTCCGTAGGGCGCAGGACACGTCGCAAGAATTCCCGTGTACGCTGCTGGGACGGGTTGTTGAATATGACCTCAGGGACATCATCCTCTACGATCACACCCTCGTCCATAAACACCACGCGATGTGCAACGTCCTTTGCAAACCCCATCTCATGCGTCACCACCAGCATGGTCAGGCCGGTTTTTGCAAGATCCTGCATGACAAGCAGCACGTCCCCTACCATTTCTGGATCCAGCGCGGAGGTGGGTTCGTCAAAGAGCAGCACTTCGGGGTCCATGCAGAGCGCACGCGCGATTGCCACGCGCTGTTTCTGTCCGCCGGAAAGTTGCTTGGGCTTGGCGTTGATATAAGGCAGCATGCCGACCTTATCAAGATACTGCTTCGCCTTTTCTTCGCTTTCTGCACGGCTGCGCTTTAACACCTTCATCTGGCCGACCACGCAGTTTTCAAGCGCCGTCATGTTATAAAAGAGATTAAACTGCTGGAACACCATGCCCACCCGAGCGCGGTATTGCGTCACGCGGAATTCCTTGGACTGGATATCCTCCCCGTGGAACAGAATACTGCCGCCCGTGGGGCGCTCCAGCAGGTTGATACACCGTAATAGCGTGCTTTTGCCGGAACCTGAAGCGCCGATGATGCACACAACATCGCCCGGGAAAACGGAAAAATCAATATCCCGCAGCACGGTATGGTCGCCAAAGTTTTTCCGCAGATGCTGTACTTCTATGTTATATGGCATATCAGCGACCTCCTTTGCGCGTCGTCTTGAGGTTGGTGTTCACAATCGCGCTTACATCCGTCTGGGAGCCGGGAATAATACGGTAGTTTTCCGGCCCATCCATCTTCTTTTCTATCAACCGGAGAATGCGAGTGGTGGTAAATGTCAGCACAAAATAGATGACTGCCGCCACAAAGAACGCTTCAAAGAACTTATAGTAGGTGCCTGAAACGGACTTTGCGGTAAAAAACAGTTCGGATACCGCAATGACGTTCAATACCGAGCTGTCCTTGATATTGACGACAAATTCGTTGCCGATAGACGGCATGATGTTTCTGACCGCCTGGGGCAGCACAACATTAACCATGGTCTGCCAATGTGTCATGCCAAGAGAGTGCGCGCCTTCTGTCTGGCCGCTGTCCACCGATATGATACCGCCGCGTATAATTTCCGCCATGTACGCGCCGGTATTGATGGAAATGACAATGATCGCCGCTGTGGTGGACGGAAGATCAATGCCCATATACTGCATTGCGCCATAGAATATGACCATAGCCTGCACAATCATGGGCGTGCCGCGGAACACCTCAATATAGGCGGATAATATGAACCGCAGTACATACAGCAGCCCTTTTTTAATAATGTTGTCATCCGGATTGATTGGAATGGTACGCAGCACCGCAACAAGCAGCCCTATGATAAAACCAATGACGGTGCCCGTGATTGCCACCAGCATCGTCATTCCCGTCCCTTTTAGGAACAGCATTCCATTCTGTTCAATGATAAATGCTACCCAGCCCCAAAATGTAGTAGGCATCCATTCACTTCCTATTTAACGTATTGAAGGCCGGGCCAGCGTCTTGCGGTCCGGCCTTGTTGATGTACCTTTTATTCGGAGAGCGGCTGCCTTGCGACAGCTTCATCCATCATCTGCTGGCGCTGCTCTTTGCTCACACCGGCGAGAATCTCATTGATGGGCCCGACAAGCTCGCTGCCCTTGGGAAGGCCAACGGAAACCGCGACATCTTCGGGAGCCGCTTCAAAGCCCTGGCCCGCCTCAAACTGCACAAACGTGAGATCCGGGTTGGCCGCAACGGCGGAAACCGCGCCTGGCCGTTCGGATACGTAGCCATCCACCTTACCGGAACTTAGCGCCACGATCATGGCCGGGAAGTTTTCCATCGGGGTCTGGTGCTGCACCTGGGGAATCTGATCCACTACGGTATCATGGAAGGTGTTCAGCTGCGCGACAATCTTTGTTCCCGTGAAATCCGCCAGGCTCTTGGCTGCGGCAAGCGGGCTGTCCTTTTTGACAACGATCACGAGATCGCTCTCATAGTATGGATCGGTAAAGTCGATGGTAAGCGCGCGTTCCGCGGTGGGGCTCATGCCCGCGATGATGGCGTCGATCTTTCCGGAGATGAGCGCCGGCGGCAGGCCGTCCCATTCGGTCTTAACGATGACGAGTTCACGGCCAAGAGCATCTGCAATGAGCTTCGCCATTTGTACGTCGTAACCATCCGCATAGCCGCCTTCGGGAATGGGGACGGTCGTTTCGGTTTCTTTTTCCTGCGTCCAGTTAAAGGGCGCGTAGTTGCATTCCAGTCCAACGCGGAAAGGCTCCTTAGCGGCAGGGGCTTCGGTTGCCGCAGGCGCTTCTGCCGTTTCGGCGGGTGCTTCGGTTGCCGCCGGCGCTTCGGTTGCGGCAGGGGCGGCTGCGGGTGCTGCGCAGGCAGCAAGCCCAAGGCACATCACAAGTGCCAGCAGCAGGGCAATACTCTTCTTCATTGTGTTTCCTCCCATAATTTTAATATTTGGAAAAATAAAAGACGGCTGGAGCGATACTCCAGCCGCCGGGTAGACTTCTTCCCTATGCGAACTGATGAATAGCGCTCCACAACGCAATTGCGCTGCGACAGTCGGCAGGATATTCTCCTACTAACCAGCAACGTGCCGCCAAGCCGGAACATTACTTCGGCAAATCTCCCTTTTGCAAAGCATCCTCGCCGCTTGAGTGGCTCCGCCCTGCTACTATTGAGACCTGCGCCTCTATCCTCTTATAACCCGCAATCCATTGCGGTTTATGTCATTATGATACAGCATATATCAAAAGTCAATAAGAAAATGCAGGGCTTTCTCATAAAGTGTATCCATGAATAAGTATTCACGGCACTCTTGGTGGGGCAGCGGACCAGATGCCTCAAACAAGCAAAAATCGCGCCGGTGGCGCGATTTTTGAGGCCCGGGATTTGGCCTATACTGCGAATATTTTTGCAAACAACTTACGCCATATCAATATTGTGCAGCAATCCTTTGCAGAAGAATACTGCCAGCATGGAGACAACCACGTTCCACGCCACAAATATCACATATGTGAGAGTCTCGGGCATGCTTTCGCTTAATATCATGGACCCGATCATGCCTGGCATGACCAGAAGCAGCAGCAATCCGATGTATACCACAATAACAAGGACTTTGTTTTTGTTCGGCCCCAGCACGCGCTCCACCACTAGCATCCCCGCCATATACAGCATGGAGATACTCGCATAGCACAGCAGCGCCATCACACCCTCCATTAAGGTACCCCGGAAAAGCACGACGCCCAGTGCAGCAAACAGTACGCCGTCCACAAGCGCTTTGCCGATTTGCGGCAAAAGCACTGCCATCAGCTTGTTCCACGCATTTACGGGCGCAAGGTAGAGTACCGGATACATGAGCTCTCTTGCAACGCCGCCCGTCATGTTCAAAAACATCATTACCCAGGCGCTCATGCTAATTACGCCCCACAGCCAGCCGCTTTCAAGCGCTTCCCGCGGCAGGAACAGCATGCCCATGATGGGGCCAGCAAACGCACCAAGAGAATACAAATCCAGCAAAAATACGCCGCTGCGGGATTGTTCGCGCAGGATCCGTCCTGTAAAGGCAAGCGCGCCCATACCGGTAAGCGGCCCTTTGTCCCGTTTGATTTTGGTGCTGACGTCCCCCTGCGTACTGAACCGCCCCGCTTTTGCATCCTCCTGCTTTTGGTTGGCGCGCTCCGCGGCAAGCAGCACATCCTCAAAGTAGTCCATATTGGTGCGCTGTAGTAAAAAGGCGCAAATAAGCGTGCCAAGCAGAACCATAACCGTGTAGAGCGCGGCTCCGCCCCAATCGTATGATGCAAAGCTTACGGCAATGCCGCGAGCCCAGCCAACAAACGGCACATAGTTCCACGCATCCGCGCCAAAGAACAGCTTGAGCGCCGTCTGAAGATCTCCTTTGCCCTGTGAAAACAGCAGAAATCCGCCCACAATCCCCACTACAATCGCAGTGAGGGCGTAGTTGACATAGCTTCGCCGTTTTGTCGAACCCGCGCAAAACGCGTACAAAAGGGCGGATAAAATCTGGGAAGCAAACCCGACAAGCGCATAGGAAACCATCAGCCCGAGGAGCGCATAGCCGTCAAGGCCTGCCGCATTACGCATGTTGGGGTACTGGAATATCATAAAAACCGAAGCCGCAAGCAATATGCCCGCCTGTTTGAGGATACCGCCCACAAGTACTTTGCGGGGGCTAATTGGCGCTACAAAGAGAAAATTCACATCCGCCATGGAAAACAGCGCCGTTCCCTGCTTGAGCCCCGTCATTACAGATATTCCGGTGATGAAGAAAAATACACCTACAAGTATGGCCGCATACCCGGTAAGCTCCTTTGTCTTCGGCATATCGCCGGATATTGCAGGTCCAAACAGCATATAGCCTAAAAAGCCGATGATGACCAAATATAAAATCAGAATGAACGGCTTTTTGAGCACCATCAGAAAGCGGTTTTTGATTGACCGCGTCCATAAATAGACGATCGCTCTCATTTGCCGCCCTCCGTGATGGAGAAGAACAATTCTTCAAGTTGTTCTCCGGACTTACTCATATCCTCCTTGCCGCGTTCTGCTGCGATGTGGCCATCCTTCATAATAAGCAGTCTATCCCAAAGGTCTTCTGCGCTGCTCAACAGGTGGGTGGAAAGCAGCACGGCAACGCCGCGCTCTTTTTCCTCCGCCAAAACTTCCTTTAATACTTTAATCGCGTGCGGATCCAACCCCACCATGGGTTCGTCTACCAAAAGCGCTTTTGGTTCCGGCAACAGCGCACAGCAGAGGCTCACCTTTTGCTGCATTCCCTTGCTTAATTCACGTCCAACTTTCTTCGCCTTATCCGCAAGTTCAAAACGCTCCAGCAGCTCTTCCGCGCGCTTATGCCAGCGTTCCTCCAGGGAATACGCGCGAGCGATAAACTCCATATGCTCGGCTATGGTCAGCATTCCATATACGGCCGGGGATTCCGGTACATAGCCCAAAATCCGTTTTGCTTCTAGACTCTTGTTCGGCTTGCCGTCCACCGTAATGCTGCCCTCATAGCGAAGAAGCCCCGCCATCGCCTTGATTGCTGTTGATTTTCCCGCGCCGTTGGGACCCGCAAGGACTGTTACCATTCCGGAAGGAACGGTAAAGCTCAGATGATCGTTTGCTAGCACTTTGCCGTACTTTTTGGTAAGCCCTTCAACTACAAACATTGGTACACCGCCTTTTATAATTCCTCATATTTCTAATACCGGTTAAGTATACCACACATCTTAGGACACGCGTATGCCTTTTGTTGGAAAACGCATACCAGATTTGTCAATTCCCCCTCTTATGCAACGCTTTACGCTTCACCAACGCAAGCGGTTTCGCATACCATAACAGCAGAAGCCGGCCGCATAACGCACATCTTAAGCGGCCGAACGCCGATCCAAACAAGGAGGAACACCCATATGTATCAAAACCAAAATACGATGGGTAGCTGCTGCTTCAAACCATGCGGCTGCCAATTAAATCCTTTGGATGTGAAGAACACGCTTATTGCGGGCAATGCTTGCGAAACCTGCAAAGCTTGCGGCATCACATGCAAGGAGGAGCCAGGCTGCTTACTCGCTACTGCATTCATCGCAAATCAGGATTACAAAGCAGGCTATTGCCCCGATGAAGCCCTGTGCCAGGGTACGATGTTCCCGGAACTTTTGCGCCCGTACTTGCGTTAGGAGGCCCAACATGGATGCGAAGCAACGAGCTCTTCTGATGAAGATCAGCGAATGTGAATTTGTGTGCGTAGAATTGAACCTGTACCTCGATACGCATCCCAAGGATAAGGATGCGCGTGCCGATTATTTCTGCTACTCCAAAAAGCTTGCGGATTTAATCACCAAATACGAACAGTGCTATGGACCCTTGCTTGGCTTTGGCCATTCCCCCACGGATGTAGGGTGCTGGGTTTGTTCGCAATGGCCGTGGCAAATGTAAGGAGGCTCTGTTATGTGGATTTATGAAAAGAAGCTGCAATACCCTGTCAACATCTGCACGCCAGATTTAAGAATGGCAAAAGCGCTTATGGCGCAATATGGCGGCCCCGATTCAGAGCTTGCCGCAGGGGTCCGTTACCTGACACAGCGTTTTTCCATGCCGGATAACCGCTGCCGTGCCACCGTAAACGACATTGGCACCGAAGAGCTTGCCCACTGGGAAATGATCGGCACCATGATCTACCAATGCATGAGGGGTGCCAGCATCGCGGATATTAAAGCTGCCGGTTTAGCCGGATACTACACCATGCACGACCATGGCGTATTCCCCGTAAACCCGGATGGCGTGCCGTTTACCACCGCGTATATACAATGCACGGGCGATCCCATTGCAGACCTCCACGAAGACCTTGCAGCAGATGCTGCAACCGCATAAGAACAACAAAACGTCTTTCCTGCCCATGCCTTACCTTGACCTGTCAAAACACGTTCAAATGTGGTATGATAAACAAATTGTTTAAATTTTAAGGAATACACGAGGAACTACATGATCAGCGCACAAGGGATCTCTCTTCAATTTGGCGGACGTCAACTCTTTCAAAACGTTGATGTTCAATTTACCCCCGGCAACTGTTACGGCCTGATCGGGGCCAACGGCACCGGAAAATCTACATTCCTGCGTATTTTGTCCGGCGAGTTGGAACCGGGCAAGGGCGAAGTGTTTCTTACGCCCGGAGAACGCATTGCGGTACTGCGTCAGGACCACTATGCCTACGAGCAATACACCCCAATTGAAACCATCATCATGGGTTATCAGCGCCTGCATGAAGTCATGCAGCAAAAAGAGGCGCTTTACGCAAAACCTGATTTTGACGATGCGGACGGACTCAAGCTTGCCGAACTCGAAGGGGAGTTTTCAGAAATGGACGGCTGGAACGCCGAACCGGACGCTGAAACTTTATTAAACGGGCTTGGCGTTACAGGCGAGTATCATTATAAAAAAATGGCGGAGCTCGACGGCCCCCGCAAGGTGAAAGTGCTGTTGGCCCAAGCCCTCTTTGCGAAGCCGGACATCCTGTTGCTTGACGAACCGACCAACAACCTGGACCTTTATGCCATCAAATGGTTGGAAGAATTTTTGATGGATTTTCCCAATACGGTCATCGTGGTATCCCATGACCGTCATTTTCTCAATAAGGTCTGTACGCACATCGTGGATATCGATTTTGGAAAGATACAGATGTACGTAGGCAATTATGATTTCTGGTATGAATACACGCAGCTTGCTGCGCGTCAGGCCAGAGACAAACAAAAGCAGAACGAGCAAAAGGCGAAAGAGCTGCAGGAGTTTATCCGGCGGTTCAGCGCCAACGCCTCCAAATCCCGGCAGGCAACCTCCCGTAAAAAAATGCTTGATAACCTGCAGATGGATAACTTTGCCCCGTCTTCCCGCCGGTATCCGTTCATCCACTTCAAACCTGACCGCGAGTTGGGCAACGATGTGCTGTTTGTCAATGGCATCAGCAAGACGATTGGCGAGCGCAAAGTGCTCGATCAGGTCAGCTTTATCGTGCATCCGGGCGATAAAATTGTATTTGTGGGCGAGGACGAGCTTGCGCGCACCACGCTCTTCCAGATCCTGATGGGAGAATTGGAACCCGACGAAGGGACCTATAAATGGGGCGTCACGACAACGCAGGCCTATCTTCCCTCCGATAATTCCGCCTATTTCAACGGATTGGGGATAACCCTTGTTGATTGGCTGCGCCAGTACTCCAAGGATCAGTATGAGTCGACCATCCGCGGCTGGCTGGGGCGCATGCT
>JAEXTB010000034.1 GCA_023453725.1 Bacillota bacterium
AACCTGAGAGGTCCTTTGGCGTTGGTAGGCACCTATAATCTGGGCGGCATCAGTTTCCGCACAATTGACCGTTTCTCCATGGCTAGCTACCGGACGCTTGGAAGCCTGTACGAAATCCGCAAAGTCATATAACGGAATCTCTTGATCCGGCGGTGAAACCGGCGGAACTTCCGTCGGCGTTTTTTCACGCGGCTGCAACAGACCAATGAAATCAGGCTCATGTTCTGCCGATTGTTTCATATGATTTTATTATTGCACCCACTGAAAATCCGGCGCTGAAAGAAGTGATCTGATTGTTTGACTATATCATACAGCCAGGCGACACAATATATTCCATCACGCGGCTGTTCGGCATTACCACCGCACAGCTTCTCTCCGTCAATCCCACCCTTGACGGGGAGAACCTCGTCGTTGGTCAAAAACTGCGAATTCCGGAATACCGGGACGTACGCCCAACCATTGAGGTAAACGGTTATGCGTACCTCACGGTAAGCCAGGCGGTTCTTGAAAATGCGCTGCCCTACCTGACTTTTTTAAGCATTCTAGGGTATGATGTAAGACCGGATGGGACTTTCCCCACGGTTGATGATACAAGGTTAATTGAGGCGGCCCGCCAACAAGGCGTTGCTTCCCTGATGGTCGTCTCCAATATTGAGCCGGATATCGGTTTTTCCGCCGATTTGGCGCACACGCTGCTAAGCGATTTGTCGGTTATGCAAACGATGATTAACTACATCATTGCAACCCTGAAAGCAAAAAACTACTACGGCGTAAACATTAATTTCTCAGAACTCTACCCGAGCGACTATATTGCTTATGCAGCTTTTCTGCAATCCCTTACAACACAACTGCGCCCTTTGGGGTACCTTGTGGTGATTGCGGCCAGAATGACTATTTTAATCGAACAGCAGGCACTCTTAACCAGCATCAACCAGCGCTTTTCCTTTAACGGAATCATGGATCGCCTGATTATCCGCAGCAACGACTGGGCTTGCACTTACCGACGCCGTGAAACATCCTACATTGACGAACTTCAGCAAGCGATCGATTTCGCCACGCAGCATGTTTCCAGCCCCAAAATCCTCATTACAATACCGAATTGCTGTTATAGTTTTAAGCTTACAGGCCAGGGGCCGCACTTATATCGCCTGCTTACCCCGGCACAGGCGGATGAACTTGTACAACAGACCGGCGGGGTTTTCCGCATAGACCCGCGCTCCCGCACCTCCCATTTTACGTATGTGGACAGCGATGGCGTTGTTCACGAGGTCTTATGCGAGATCGATACGAACCTCCGCGCCCCACTTGCCCTTGTGCAAACCTACAACCTGGGCGGCGTCAGCTTCCGCACCATTGAGAGCTTCTCTACAGCAAGTTACCAGACGGTCAGCGCCATGTTTGAAATCCGCAAGTTTATTACCGTCTAACGCAGGATTCCAAAAGCGCTTCCCCGGCGGCGGCACTAAAAACAGCCCGCATGCGCCATTGGCGCTGCGGGCTGTCTTACGGATTGCCTTATGATACGTTTCTTATTTTCCCTTCATTCCTTCTTAAAGCACAAATACCACGATTCACACTTCATCCCTTCCGGTTGCATCATACGCTCGAGCATATCGTGATAATTCTTCGGCGGAGGAACGATGCCGGGGTCTCCCGGTGTCCAACCTGCGGGGGTAACAAGCCCCGTTTCGTCCGAAAACTGCAGCGCCTGTACGGTACGCATAATCTCGGGAATGCTCCTGCCCGTAGTCATAGGATAGGTCAAAATTGCGCGTACTTTCTGTGCCGGGTCTATGATGAACGTGGAGCGCACCGTCGCCTCATTGCTTACTTCGGGGGCCATCATACCGTAAAGGCGCGCAATCTCCCCTGTTCTGTCCGCAATGATTGGGAATGGGATGCGCACGCCTGTCATCTGGTAGATGCTGTCCACCCAGGCAAGGTGGGAGCTGTTGCTGTCTATGCTCAGCCCCAAAAGATATGTGTTCATTGCGCGGAATTTATTTGCGTGCTCCGCGAACGCCAGAAACTCCGTGGTGCAAACCGGCGTAAAATCTCCCGGATGCGAAAAAAACACCAGCCACATGCCCTTATACCGGGACATATTGACAGGCCCCATTGTGCTTGTGGCCATAAATTCAGGCGCCGAACCGCCGATGCGCAGGCAGGTTTCTTCCATACTCCATCCCCTCCTTCGCATCATTGTATGCGCCCATCTCCCGTATAAGCCCGGGAAAATATGTCTAGGCCGCTAAATTCCATCTGCTAGCCTGGATTGTAAATTTATTTCAGCCGCGTTGCCAAACCGATATGCCTCTTGCATAATACTCTTATCCAGTTTAATCAGGAGCGTCCGCTTGAAAATACAGTTGAAAGCCTCCCTCATCATCATCCCATTGGTTGCCGCTTTGCTATTCATTGCATGCGCCGCCCCTTCCGGGCACCCGCAGGCAATGCCTACGGCTATGCCCACACCCGCTGCCTCTACGCCCATGGCCGATGCGCCGGAAATTGAGTCTGTAACCGTACAGGCCGACCCTTCCTATGAAGACTTTTTTATAGCGGACCCGTTTTCCCAACTTTCAGCAAACGTAAAGCAAGTGTGGGACTCCGACCGAGATCTATACAATGCGCTTTTTTTCGCAGTACAGGAACATGCCGAATCGTTTGACGCTTCCGGCTATGACCTCACCGAACAGCAAATTGTGGCCACTTGCGAGAGCCTGTATGAGCAGGCCGGGCTGCAATTGTATTATTTATCCCGGGTCAAATATGACAGTGGCCGAGAACAAGTACGCTTTAAATATACCGCCGACACGCCCGAGCAAATTCGCTTGACGCAGCATACGTTTTATAAGCAGATGAACCACTTGCTGTATAACATCGCATCGGAAAGCGATAGCCCGATGCAGCGGTTTTTCAGCGTGTACGATTATATAGCGCGGTACGCAAACTACACCGATGATGTATCCGATCCCATGACGACGACAGTCAACGGCATCCTGGTGCGGCATACGGGCATCTGCGGAAGCTTTTCCATGCTTGCAAATTATGCGCTTAATTTCCTGCGGGTTCCCACCGAATATGTGTCCAATGAGGCGCATGCGTGGAATATTGTCACGCTGGACGGCGCCCGCTTTCAGACAGACCTGACCTGGGGTGCCGGATGGGCGGGCGGCCCTGAAAGCAACATACATTTTATACTGATGGACGACGCGCGGCGCATGGAAACCCTTGTGCAAAACGGCATTGCGCAATATGAGATCATCAGCGGGTATCCGCGCACAACCCCTTTCGTTCCCCTGCCCTGTACGGATACGCGCTACAATATGCTTTCTGCCGCCTACGGCACATACGCGCTGGATATGGAAAACGGCTGGCTTTACTATACGAACGACAAAGGCATACAGCAGATGCGGCTGGACGGAACGCAAGCAGAAACCGTATCCCCCGAGAGATCTTATAGCATTGCATGTTTTGACGACATTCTTTATTTCGCCGATGAAACCTCGTCTATGCTGTACCGCAAGCTGCCCGGCCAGCCGCCGGAACTGCTGGATGCGTCCATTCCAATCTATCAATTGTATCTTGCTGATGGGATACTGCACTATGGCGACGGCATGGGCGTTGAGAAGGCCATAGACCTAAATCCCTTCCAATCCGGCAGTATACCAGAAGAAAATATGCGCCCCGAGCCGCCCGCCGCCGTAGCGGACACCCACACCTACGCGATCGAGGTTGCTTTTTCAGAATCCATGGATACCGCCTTACTTTTCAGGGATAAGATTGGTTTAATCACCGATGCGGGGCAATCCCTGCCGCTGGTTCTACAATGGAACGAGGACGCCACCCGGCTGACCATCCGTTCCAGTTCCAATCTCATTCTGAAAAACGATGTAACACTGTATCTTGTGCCGGGCTTGTATGCCCAAAACGGGCAGGCCACACAATCCGGCGTCAGCAAGCGTATTGAGATTGAATATGCGGCCGCGCAGTAACGGCTTTTCGATGTAAAAGGGATAGTAGGCTGGCCGGACTTTCCCATTTGACAGTTCTATTTATATTGTATAATATATAATTGCATCAAATACAAAGGAGTGTTGATCGGGATGTCCGTTTACACATTTTCGTACCGTTCCATTGAAGGAAACGAAGTTTTACTTTCCGATTATGCGGGCAAAATGCTGCTGCTGGTCAATACCGCAAGCAAATGCGGATTTACCCCGCAATATGAGGGGTTGGAAAAGCTGTACCAGGAATATGCGGATAAGGGGCTTGTCATCATCGGCTTCCCGTGCAACCAATTCGGCGACCAAGAACCGGGCACAAACGACGACGTACAGGAATTCTGCAAAGCGCGCTACGGCGTGACCTTCCCGCTTTCACAAAAAGTGGACGTGCGGGGTGAAACCACAATTCCGCTTTATCAATACCTGACCGGCAATACCGCATTTGAGGGGTTGGGCAAAGGCGCGAAGGCAAAGACACTGGAGTTGTTTTTAAAGGCCAAATATGGCAAGGAGTATGCAGACAGCTCTATCAAATGGAACTTTACCAAATTCCTCATCGACAGGGAAGGCAATATTGTTGGACGATATGAGCCTACTGTGGAGCCCGCGGATTTGGAACCAAAAATTAAGGAGCTTCTGTAGCCGCCATGAATGAAGATGCCGCTTACAATCCCCTGCTGCTCGAGCACCAGCTTTGTTTTGCCCTCTACGCCGCCTCCAAGGAGATTATACGGCTCTATACGCCCTACCTTTCTCCCCACGGGCTGACGTATACGCAATACATCGCGCTTCTAGTGCTGTGGGAAGAGGACGACATTACCGTTTCCGCACTGGGCGCGAGGCTGATGCTTGATTCCGGCACGCTTGCCCCGCTTTTAAAGAAGCTTTCGGAAAAAGGGTATGTGGAGCGGACACGCTCGAGCGAGGATGAGCGGGTGGTGAAACTTCGGCTGACGCAGGCCGGGCGGGATTTGAAGCTTGCTTTTATAGATCTGCCCGGGAAGCTTGCCTGCCACATTGCACTGCCGGTTGAACGGCTTATTTCGCTCAAAGCGGAGCTCAACGCGTTGACAGCAAGCGTAACGGCAAATGAATAATTCTAAAGAAAGGACAGGCATAACGCCTGTCCTTTTTCGTCTGTTGGGTTTGTTCCTGCCCTTTCGGCTTTTCTTAGAATTCAGCTATTTGAGGTTCCTGAACCTGCATTTCCTCTGCCCTCTGCATCTTCTTCTTCAGCCACACGCGGACGGCCAAACATGGCGTAAAACAGCGGAGAAAGCAGTGCCGGCGCAAGCGCATACATGTTGGAGAGGCCCATTTTTAATAGCGCCGTATGGAGATAGGTAAACGGCCAAACCGGCAAGAGCACCCATTGCGGCAGCATACTGCCCCGGGCCGCGACTTCCTGCGCTATGACAAACACGAGAAAATAATAGAGCACCATATACCCGGCGGAGCGCACGATTTCCTCCTGATGGAACTTTCGCAAAAACAAAAACCCGGAAAGCAGGAACAGGACGAGCGCGAACACTGCGCCTATGATAAAAGCGGTATCCTGTGAAACAGACCCTGCAAGGATGCGGCTTAGCGCATAGCTCAAAGCCCCCGTACATAAGCACAAAAGCGGTACGCGTACTTGTTTTTGCCATGGGATGGGTCTTCTCTTTTGTCTCATATCCATATTCATCGGATCACTCCCCTACGCGCTGATCAATTGGTAAAGCCATAAACCTGTGGAGAGTATACCCACCAAGCAGGCAAGCATCAGCAGCGCCATAGGCACACGGCGCTGCTTTTTTGTCTTTCGTGCGCGGTATTCCAAGCCCGCTATAAGCAGACCTGTGAGCGCGGCGGCGGAAGCCGTAAACCCCGGCAGACGCGCAAACCATGCCCCGCTTAAGAAAAGATGATCCACGAGCAAGAAACCCGCGGCGGTACTGCACAAAAAAGAAAGCAGCGACGCCAAGCGCTCTCCCCCTCCCCCGGACATGCCGTAATATCAGGATTATACCACGAAAAAGACACAAAAAATAGGTGGAAGGGGTCAACATATGCATGCTATACTATAACGTGAAGCAATAGGGTCTATATATTGCAAGTTTTTTATCAAAGTTCAAGGAGGGTATTTGAGCATGCAATACTCCCGCGAGGTGGAGGAAATGGTTTGCGTCGCCAAAGGCGCGAAGCATGGCCCCGCGCCCATTCCCGAAGAAGGCAAATGGGTGAAGGCCACGCAAGTTACGGATATCAGCGGTCTTACGCACGGTGTGGGCTGGTGTGCGCCGCAGCAGGGCGCATGTAAGCTGACGCTCAACGTCAAGAACGGCGTCATCGAAGAGGCGCTGGTGGAAACCCTTGGCTGCTCCGGCATGACGCATTCCGCCGCTATGGCGGCAGAGGTTCTGCCCGGCAAGACGGTGCTTGAGGCGCTCAATACCGACCTTGTATGTGACGCCATCAACACCGCCATGCGCGAGCTGTTCTTACAGATCGCCTATGGCCGTACGCAGAGCGCGTTCTCTGAAGATGGCCTGCCCATCGGCGCTGGCTTGGAGGATTTGGGCAAGGGCTTACGCTCCCAGATCGGCACCATGTACAGCACGAACGCAAAGGGCGTACGGTATTTGGAAATGGCGGAAGGTTATGTACTTGGCATCGGCCTTGATGAAGAGGGCCAGGTCATCGGCTACCGCTTCGTTTCCCTTGGCAAGATGATGGACGCCATCAAGAAAGGCGTTGATCCCAAGGAAGCGTTCGAAAAGAACATCGGCACCTATGGCCGCTTCGCTGAAGCCGTCAAGGTGATCGATCCGCGCCACGAATAAGAAGGGAGGGAGTTTCCATATGATCCAGTTTGAAGGGTACGACAGAAGAATAGAAAAAATCAACCGCTCCCTCGCCGAATACGGCATCAATGGCCTTGAGGACGCGCAGGCAATCTGCAAAGCAAAAGGCGTTGACGTGGAGGGGATTGTGCGCTCCATACAGCCCATCGCGTTTGAAAACGCAGTTTGGGCCTACATTGCGGGCGCTGCCATCGCCATCAAAAAGGGCTGCAAGAATGCAGCTGATGCCGCGGAAGCGTTGGGCATTGGCTTGCAGGCGTTCTGCATCCCCGGTTCCGTTGCGGACCAGCGCGTGGTAGGCATTGGCCACGGCAACCTCGCCGCTATGCTGCTGCGTGAAGAAACCAAGTGCTTTGCGTTCCTCGCCGGTCACGAGAGCTTTGCCGCCGCCGAAGGCGCAATCGGCATTGCAAAGACCGCCAATAAGGTGCGTAAAACCCCGTTACAGGTCATCCTGAACGGCCTTGGCAAGGACGCTGCCACAATCATCTCCCGCATCAACGGCTTTACGCTCGTCGAGACGGAATATGATTATTACACCGGCGACCTGAAGATCGTCTACGAAAAGGCATTCTCCAATGGCGATCGCGCCAAGGTGCGCTGCTATGGCGCGGACGATGTCAACGAAGGCGTCGCCATCATGCGTCATGAAAACGTGGACGTTTCCATCACCGGCAACTCCACCAACCCCACCCGCTTCCAGCATCCCGTTGCGGGCACCTATAAGAAGTGGTGCAACGAGAATAATCGGAAGTATTTCTCCGTTGCTTCCGGCGGCGGCACGGGCCGTACCCTGCATCCGGACAACATGGCGGCGGGCCCCGCTTCCTACGGCATGACGGACACCATGGGCCGTATGCACTCGGATGCGCAGTTCGCAGGTTCCTCCTCCGTCCCCGCGCACGTGGAGATGATGGGTCTTATCGGCATGGGCAACAACCCCATGGTCGGCGCTTCCGTTGCGGTGGCGGTTGCCATCGAGCAGGCTGGCTAAGTTCTTTTCGAACAGCGGCGCACGGGCCAGCCTGTGCGCCGTTTTTTTCAGATGGGTTTTTCATAAGTATTCTAATCTTCCATAAAAAACCCGTTTTTGATTCCTGTTTTCTGTTTACAATTAGGGCGATGCCCTTTTGGGGGACACCCTTAAGGGAAGCGTCCGGAAAGAAAGGAGAAACACATGAAATCTTTGAAAGGCACCAAGACGGAAGCGAACCTGTTGGCAGCGTTCGCAGGAGAATCCCAGGCCCGCAACAAGTACACCTACTATGCCTCCCAGGCCAAGAAGGACGGCTACGAGCAGATTGCTTCTCTGTTTATGGAGACGGCAGACAACGAGAAGGAGCACGCGAAGCTCTGGTTCAAGTTCCTGCACAACGGAATTCCCAAGACCGAGGAAAACCTGAAGGATGCCGCCGCCGGTGAACACTATGAGTGGACGGATATGTATGCCACCATGGCCAAGGAAGCGCGCGAAGAGGGCTTTGACAACATCGCCAAGATGATGGAAGGCGTTGCCGCCATCGAAAAGCGTCATGAAGAGCGCTACCTGAAGCTGCTGCAGAACATCGAGGAGGGCAAAGTCTTTAAGAAGGATGCCCCCGTCAAGTGGATCTGCGCCAACTGCGGCCATGTACACGAAGGCCCCGAAGCCCCCAACGTATGCCCTGTATGTGCACATCCCCTGAGCTTCTTCCAGGTGCTTGCGGAGAACTTTTAATTTCTTTCTAACGGCATAAAAAGCGGCCAATATGGCCGTTTTTTTTCATTTTTCAGCTTTTAGAGATGGGTCACGCACGAGAGCAC
>JAEXTB010000101.1 GCA_023453725.1 Bacillota bacterium
GCCCAACCCAGCACAGTATCCCCAGACCGTGCCACCAAGCGGCAGCAGGAACAATGGCTGCAATCCCATTCCTCCCACCCCGGCACATCGCTCTGGAAGGTGGCAATTCCGGTTCGGATGCCTGCAAGATAGATTGCGGACACCTGGGGCCAATCGCCCGGCTTCATTTCCTCAATTACAATATCCATATAGTCCCCCCATTATGTTGGAATGCTTGCCGAAGCATTCTGCTGAAAATGTGATTTATGTGCAGGCGTTGTTGCTCTTCATGGCGTCAATGAGCAGATGCAGGCTTTCAAGCACCTGCGCCCGCTTTTCCTCCGGAATATCCGCATATATGGAGGAGTAATACCCCTCCATGCTTTGTTCAATGGTTTTGAATACCCCCTGGCCTTTCGCGGTCAATTGGATTACGACATATCGCCTGTTTTCAGCGTCCAGCTCACGCGACACCAGATCCGCTTCCACCAGATGATGGATGGTGCGGCTCATTGTGCTTTTATCCAATCGCAGTACTTCCGAAAGCTCAACAAGAGAAAGCTTCCCCTTACGGCCAATTTCAACAAGCGCATGGCATTGTGATAGTGTAACGCCGCTGCAGGATGAATCGCTCTTTTCAAGCACCCCCAGGTTCCTGATTAAAATCCGAATGAGTTCCCGAAGGTTTTGGCTGCCATCATCAATCATTTGGTTCACCTCGCTGCCATTTTATCATGCAACAGTTGCAATATACAACCGTTTGCTGCCAGAAATCGTTTCGGAAAATTTCGGGAGACAACCCTCAGGTAATGTAAAAAAGGCTGCAGTAAAGGTATGCAGCCTTTCTCTAAATGGGTATTTAAACTGGTATTTATATATTAGAAGTGTTCCGCAAGCTCCCGGGCCTCCAATATCGCCTGTTCAACCAAGCCGTCTACATCCTGGCCGATTATGTCTAACAGCTCTGCGGCGATCGTGGTGAGATCACATACCCCCAAAAAAGTAAGTATGGTTCTCAAATACCTGTCGCCCAATTCGTACTCCGCAAATGTGCCGGAGGAGTATCCCCCGCCCCTTGTTGTGATATTGAGTGCCTTTTTCCCGCTGCACAAGCCCACAGGGCCCTCTGCTGTGTATTTGAACGTCACATTCGTGACGCACACATAGTCCATATAGGCCTTCAGGATTGCCGGAATTCCCAAATTCCACAACGGTTCGGCAAACACATATTTGTCCGCCTCTCGAAACTGATACGCATATTTATAAACAGGATGCGCCTTCGTCTGCTCAATGTTTGAAAACCGCATCATCACCGCTTCCTGCGATAAAAACGTGATTCCTTCCTGATAGAGGTCAAGAACGGTGATCTCATCCTCGGGATGGTGCTCTCTGTAGCATTCCATAAATGCATCGGATATTTTATATGTCCTTGAAATTCCCTCCGGTTTGGCGTTCGCTTTGATATAAAGCAGTTTGCTCACATTACTCACTCCCAATTTGTGTTTTGGTTTTTTGATGCCATGTGCGGCCTATGTGAAGTTCCGCCTTTATGATGCCCCTTTATAAAAAAGAAATGCCCCTGCATACGCATAAAAGACGATACTGCTCAGAACGCACATGCCACCTTTCCGGCTAAAAAGCTTGAAACGGTTTTGCTTCACCGCATTGCCATGATATAATGCAACAGACGGCAGATTTTTTGATATGCCTTTTATGGAGAAAGCGAGGGTATTTATGTTTCGCGCAAATGGAAATTACAGCAAGCTGACCGGCAGCTACCTGTTCAGTGAGATCGCCCGCCGTGTGACCGCCTATACCAAGGAGCACCCGGAAGCCGACATCATCCGCATGGGCATCGGCGACGTCACGCAACCGCTCGTACCCGCAGTCATTGCAGCCATGCACAAAGCGGTGGATGAAATGGGCGTCAAAGAGACATTCCGCGGATATGGGCCGGAACAGGGCTACGATTTTTTGCGCGAAGCGATCGCAAAGCATGATTATGCCGTACGCGGCATTGAGATTGCGCCGGATGAAATTTTCGTTTCCGACGGTGCCAAATGCGATGTGGGCAGCATACAGGAGCTTTTTAGTGCCGATACCATTGTCGCCGTATCCGACCCGGTCTACCCCGTATATGTGGACACCAACGTCATGGCGGGGCGCGGCGGCGTGTTTGACGCCAAAAAGGGCGGTTACACGAACATTGTTTATCTTCCCTGCACGGAAGAAAACGGCTTTGTGCCGGCACTTCCTTCCGAGCCGGTAGATGTAATTTATCTGTGCTACCCCAACAACCCCACCGGTACGGCACTCACGCGTGCGCAGATTAAGGTATTTGTAGACTATGCGCGCGAACATGGTGCTTTGATACTCTACGACTCTGCCTACGAAGTCTACATCAGCGACCCGGAAGTGCCGCACAGCGTATTTGAAGTGGAAGGCGCGCGCGAATGCGCGATTGAATTCAGATCCATGTCCAAGACTGCGGGCTTTACCGGCACGCGCTGCGCATATGCGGTGGTACCAAAATCGCTCCGCTATCAAGACGACCTTGGCAACGAAGTCAGCCTCCACGCCATGTGGAACCGCAGGCACACCACGCGCTTTAACGGCGTACCCTACGTCACGCAGCGGGGCGCTGAGGCCATCTATACGCCCGAAGGCCGCAAACAGATCCTTGAGGTGGCTCGGTTCTACATGGACAACGCGCGCATCATCCGCGAAAGCCTTCAAAAAGCGGGCTATACGGTGTACGGCGGCGTCAATGCCCCATATATCTGGCTCAAAGTGCCGGGCGGGGACAGCTGGGCGTTCTTTGATGAGCTTCTGCGCACCAAACAGATTGTGGGTACCCCCGGCGCGGGCTTTGGCAATGCGGGCGAAGGCTATTTCCGCATGACTGCGTTTGCCACCAGGGAAAACACGGAACGCGCCATGGCGCGCATCTGCACAAAATAAAACAGTTGAAACCGGCCCCGGCCTGCGGAAAAATACTTCCGCAGGCCGGGCATATGTAATATTGAACAATGTAGTCAACTCCACATATCAAACCGAAAAACACCGAATGAACGTTGGGTCTTACTTCCACTCCTGAATTCGCGCTTGAAAAAAGAATTACATATGCGAAAGTGAGGCAACTACAAAATGCAGATCGAACGCAGGCTTTTTGGCACCCACACGGACGGCACCCCGGTCTATGCCTACAAGATGGAGAACGCAAACGGCGTACAGCTGGAGCTCATATCTTACGGCGCGGCAGTGCGTACGCTGCTTGTGCCGGACAAAAACGGCAACAAAGCGGATGTTGTCCTTGGCTATGATGATCTTGCCGGGTATCAGGCGGATATTTGCTATTTTGGCGCGACAATCGGCCGGATCGGCAACCGCATCCGCAACGCGACGTTTACGCTCAACGGCAAGGAATATCAGGTTGCAAAAAACAACGGCGAACACCATCTGCATGGCGGTGTCATCGGATTTAACAGGCGGAACTGGCTGGGCGAAATTCTTCCTGACGGCGTAGCCTTTACCCGCTACAGCCCGGACGGAGAGGAAGGGTATCCCGGCGGGTTGCAGGTGAGCGTATGCTACCGCCTCACGGACGAAAACGCGCTGCGCATTGAATACCTTGCCTGTGCGGAAGACGCCACCATATGCAACCTCACCAACCACAGCTATTTTAACCTCGCGGGGCATAGCAGCGGCAATATCCTTGCCCATGAGCTGATGATCAACGCACCGTTCTATACGCCGGGGGATGATGGCTGCGTGCCCACCGGGGAAATTCAATCTGTATCCGGCACGCCCATGGATTTTACAAAAAGCAAGCCAATCGGCCGGGACATCGGTTCCGAGTTCGTGCAGTTGAAGCAGTTCGGCGGATACGACCACAATTATGTGCTTGGGGGGCCGGAGGGGCTGCGCGAGATTGCCGTAGCGTCCGACCCAGTCAGCGGACGTACCATGCGCGTAATGAGCGACCTTCCCGGCGTGCAGCTTTATACCGGGAATATGACGGATGCACCGGGCAAGGACGGCGCGCACTATGGTCAATACGCCGCGTTCTGCCTGGAAACGCAGTATTTCCCGGATGCCGTGAACCACAGGCACTTTGAAGGAACCGTATTAAAGGCCGGCGAAACATTCAAAAGTGAAACGGTCTATCAGTTTTCGTGGTAACGCTTTATCCAAGCTATAAAAGGCGTCCCGGCCATACGGCCGGGA
>JAEXTB010000109.1 GCA_023453725.1 Bacillota bacterium
TAACCAAACAGGCCGGCGAGAATCCGGAGATCTATTTTGAAGATTACCCTGCCCTTATTGAAAAGAACTTCAATGAAGAGCATTACTATCTGACGCCCTCTGGCGTTGCCATTTACTATCAGCAATACGAAATCGCACCATACTCCACTGGCATCGTTGTTTTCACAATCCCATACGTGGATGATCCATCCTGCTCGAAATCTCCGCAGTGCTAATGAGGCTAATAAAAAAGTTTCTTGATTGCAAAGAGAAAGCTGATCGCGCTTTGCAATCAGCTTTCCGGTATTATTCGTATTACGATTAAGCGATGTAACCGTGTAATTTAGTCCGTAGTGTCAAGCGTGATGTGTTCAAGAGCGGGTTCCAAATCCGCCAGATTCTCATCTGCCACGTCAGGTATCTCCTCCTGTGAAGCTGTTATTGCATCATTCGCAGTATCAGCGTCCTCTGTTTCAGTTGCAACAGTTAACGAATCCAACGCGGGTAAATCTTCTATTTGATCAATTTCTGCAACCACAGCAGTTTCTGTATCTTCGGTTAATTCGAATTCGGTCAATACCGCCGAGGCATCAACGGGGTCATTGCTCTGCGCGGTCCCAAATGCCGCTGCCAACGCATCATGCGCAGCTGCCTTGGCTGCGGCTAAGGCCTGTGAGATTGTCTGCACTCCGTCCATCCCCGCCGCTGCTGCCGATTGCGCCGCTTCTACTTCTTCAAGGTCTGAAGCCGAATCAATTGCTGCGTCACCGGCTGACTTAAATCCATTCAATATCGTCCACGCATCAACGGTGTAGTCACTTTCGTTATAGGTCCCAAATGCTGCTGCCAACGCATCAAGCGCGGTTGATTTGGCGGCGATTAAGACCTGGGCGATTGTCCGCACTCCGTCCATCCCCGTCGTTGCTGCCGATTGCGCCGTTTCTACTTCTGCCACGCTTGAAGCCGCATCGATTGCTGTGTCCCCAGCTGACTTAAAATCATTTAATACCGTCCAGTTATCAGGGGAATAATCGGCCTGTATACAGTCTGCAAGCGCGGTATTCAAGTTCGTATGCGCTGCTATCTTTGCATCGGTGAGCAACGTATTAACAGCAGCCATTGCTGCTTGCGCGTTGTCCAATGCCATCGTTACATCCGAAACCGAAACAGCATTGTCTGTAACGTTTGCCATGGCCTCAACTAAGATTGTCCAGTTTTCCGGTGAATAATCATCCTTTGCATAGCCTGCAAACGCGGCATTCAGGCTGGCATGTGCTGCCTCCTTAGCATCGTCAAGCAGGGTATTAACAGCTGCCATTGCTGCTTGCGCGTTGTTCAATGCCGCCATAACATCCGCAACAGAAGTTGCATTGTCTATGTTTGTATCGCCTGCCGCCTTGGTATCTAGTAAAATAATCCAGTTTTCTGGTGAATAATCAGCTTGTACATAGCATTCTAATGTTATCATAATAACCTCCTAAAATTAGAGATTCCTAATGCCATAGAGGCAATGGACCCTCCCATAATCTGTTACCGGAAGGCATCAAACTCATTATAAAATTCTTATCATCTTGCCTTAAATGACATTCGTTAATTAAATTATACTTTCCTAATATTGCTACGTAAACAAAACCGTGACTTGTAATTTAAACCAATAATACCAACAATTTATCCGAGAAAAATGCGCTTAAATAGTTTGATCTGGAGCGCAGTTTTTTAACAATGAATTGCTTTCTCTTGGCAAATTCTTAAAAGGACATATCCCCGCTGCTATACAACGAGGGCATTCTGTTTGGCTTCTTGTTACTCACAGTAGCTCGCTGAACTTTATGTTTGTGAACTGGTCGAAAAGACCTAAAATATACTTCTATCCGGTTGTGCAAACCATTGGATTTTGAGTGGTGTTTGCAATATTCATGGCACGAAAAAAAGCCCCTAGATTAGGGGCTTTCATCTTGGCGGAGAGAAAGGGATTCGAACCCTTGTTACCATTTCTGGTAAACACGATTTCCAGTCGTGCGCCTTAGACCAGCTCAGCCATCTCTCCAATGGTTGCTCTCGCGCGCTTTCCTATATTACAACAAAAAGTTCAAAAATGCAAGCATGGAATTTTGCTTGTCCAACAATTTCCCGCTATCTCCTTTTGGCCTGTTTTCGTCATATTCCGGCAGTTTTCCCTATTGTTTGAAGTTGTGATAACAATATTATATAAAAAATAAGCAATCATTTGGCAAACGGATGGACAGGCAAGAAAGGCGCGGCCGAACGCCGTTCCTATCCGGACAGGCCAAATGCACTATGGAAGGAGGATGCACAATGTTGTTTGAAGATATTTTTGAAACCAAACAGGAAAGAGCACGCAGAAGGAACCGGGAAGCCGCAAAGAACATCACTGCCGGAATTGCGATTGGCGCTTTGGCAGGGGTTACAATCGGCCTTCTCACGGCACCGCAATCCGGCAAAGATACCCGCAAGGCTATTAAGGAAAAAGCACGGGACGCGGCGGATGAAATTAAGGAAACGGCAAAAAGCGTTGGAGACGCAATCTCCGATTTTGTTGAGGATGCCGCCGATACCGCGGCAGGCTCTGCCGATCAGGCGAAAGCCGTAGTTGAAAAAGGTGCTAAGAAAGCATCAGAAGCCGCAGACAAAGCGAGAGATGTAAAAGACGAGCTCAAAGAGGGCGCAGGAAATGTCGCCAAGGAAGTAAAGAAAACCGCCAAGAATGTCAGCGATGAGCTGAAATAGTGCCATCTCCTCACTACGCCAAGGATAAAGGAGGGGATGTACTATGACAATACAAATTAACCTTGATCAATTGATGAACGGTGTACTGATACTGCTTGGCCTTGCGATTGGCGTCGCTTTGTTTTTGCTCATTCTAAAACTGCTCCGGGTGCTTGGGCGGGTGGACACCATCCTTTCCTCGAATCAGGGGTCGATTGATACCACGCTCAAAGGCCTCCCCGTGAATATCGGGAACGCGGAGCATATCACAAGCGATGTCGGTGAGTTGACTGGCCGCCTTAAGGTTTCGGTTGCGAATATTGCAAGCGATGCGCAGGGCGTCACCCACATTGTGCATGAGGGTGTTGCTTCGCTCAAGGATGCGGCCTCCGCGGCCTCACGCCGAGGAAAGGAACAAACCGGCAATACCGCAGCATGGCTAAAACTCATTTTAAAGCTGATACAGATTGCATTCCGGTAACATGATGAAAGGGCAGCAGTTTAATTGCTGCCCTTAAATTACTCAAAGACATCCTTTTTCATCTGTTTTTTAATTTTGGGATATATGATCAACTGGCTGTCATGGTCGCACGTGGCAAGGAAGATATCAGACAGGTTTACATGCTGACTTTTCAGTTGTTTGTTCAGCCATTCTTCATTCTTGCCTGCAAATATCAGGTTTTCATGCAGGATATGCCCATCTATAATGACATTGATTACGGGTTTCTCCTGCGGCGGGGTAATGTTCATATCCTTTGGCGTTGCCGGCCTCTGATCGGATAACGGCAGGAAGCTGATCTTTCCGTTGGGTTCGAGTATAGCGGCCTGGAGATTTGCAATATTAAAATAACCCTGGTTGCGGCACAGCATCAGAAATTCGTTGACGTCAATTCTGGCTTTTTTCAGATTGCCTTCGTACAGCTTGCCATCCTCAAATAGAACAAGCGACTTGCCCGTTAAAAACCGCCGCAACACCATGGATTTATAATTTGCAATGGAAATCAAAACTGAGATCAGCGCATAGATCACCATCGCCAGCAGCGGCTTTTCGAATTCCTCCAAATTTGTAGCCATTTCCGCGGCAATAGAGCCGATTGTTATGCCAACGATATAATCGAACATGCTCAACTGGGACATCTGCTTATTCCCCATAATCTTTGTCAAAATAAACAGCATCAAAAGCGAACCGATTGACGTACATGCAACATAAAGCAAATTAAGCACCATAGACAGCCTCACCGCTTGGTTAGAATATTCATAGGCTATCCGGTTTATTGCAGGATATTCTTTATTGGAATCAACAAGGCAGGTGCAAAAGCACCTGCCTGACCATGCATTTCATATTATGTACAATAGAATCATCTTCTTCTGTACGTTAATTCAACCATACCATCCGTTGTTTTTGTTCCGATCAGCCGAAGCTTGATTTCCGGATTTTCGCTGAAAAATAACGGTATCCCGCTGCCCAATATGGTTGGGATTACGGTAATGATATACCGATCAATCAAGTCTTGTTTGATAAACTGGTCAATGAGTTTCCCACCCCCAACCAGCCAAATGTCCTTGCCGGGCTGCTGCTTGAGGTTGTTTACGAAGGAGGCGACATCACCTGAAAGAAACTCGGCATGGTCATTTGCCGGTCGCTTTTTGGTTGTAGCTACGTAGCACTTTTTGCCCTCATACATCCAAACGTCGGGAGAGAGTTCGTTGACTAGCTGTTCGTATGTGGTTCTTCCCATAACGACAGTGTCTATCGTCTCATAAAAAGCATCATATCCGTAGTCGGCATCCGGCTCGTCTCCGTTTCCGCCCAGCCAAGCCACATCCCCGTTGCTTTTTGCAATATAACCATCCAGACTGACCGCAATATAAAGTACAATGTTACGTTCCATCCGTTCCTCCTTGCCCGCCATTGTCAGGCGCACTATTCATCCGGGTGTATCTCTTTTAATACCCGTTCATATGCCTCCGGAAACGGAATGCCGTGTTCTTTTGCGATCGCCGCGATATCCTCATACTCCGGCTTCAACCTTGCTGTACCGTACCCTTGAGAACGTTTGATGTGGACAGTACCCAGGGAAGTTTCGCATTTTTCGACACTGCGTTCAAGGACATAGCGGCTGCAGGAGAACACGCGGACGCCAAGGGTGCTGGTATGCCGCAGCAAAAGCGCTGCAAAACGGTCTGTGTCCTGCTGCGCACAAAGGCAAACCACCACAAAGCCCGGGCGTCCTTTTTTCATGTACACCGGTTCCACATATACATCCAGCGCGCCTTCGGCGAAAACCGTCTGTGTGGCAAAGCCGATGGCTTCGGGCGTCATATCGTCAATGTTACACCGCAATTCCGCAATCTGCGCATGGCTGCTCTCGCTTTTATAAACATCACCCCAAAATGCGCGTACACAATTGGCGGCGGAAAACTCTTTTTTGACCATGCCGTATCCTATTTTATTCACCGTTAAGGGAGGCATATTGCCGAACCGATGGACATAATGCTTCAGAAGCGCCGCCCCCGTAGGCGTACAAAGTTCCCCCGACATCCCGTTGGAGTAGGTGGGAATGCCTTGTAACAAGTACGCCGTTGCGGGTGCGGGTACCGGCAATATGCCATGCGCTGTTTTTACCTGGCCGTTCCCCACATGAATGGGAGAAGCGATGATTTCTTCCGGCCGCAGCAGATGCATGAGTAGACAAACGCCCACGATATCCGCCACAGCGTCCAACGCCCCTACCTCATGGAAATGGACGAGTTCCACTGTTGTGCCGTGCACCTGCGCCTCCGCTTCCGCAAGCGCTGCGTATACGGCGATGGCATCCTCTTTTACTTCCTGCGGCAGCGGTAACCCTTGGATGAGCGCCCGGATATCCCCCAAGCCGCGGTGGACATGGGGTGCAGCCGTATGTTCATGCTGTCCGTCATGGGTATGGCCATCGTCCCCCGAATGGTGATGTGACTGCTCCGGATGATCCATGCTCTCCTCTTCCGCGCCGTCAATTTTGACAACCGCCCGGGAGCCACATATGCCGCATTTCTGCTCGGGAATGATCTGAAGTAAAACGCCCGGTAACCCGAGCGCATTCATCTGTTTCAAAAACAGTTCCTTTTGATCGCAAACCTCGTAAAGCGCAGCCAGCAGCATATCCCCCGCCGCGCCCATGCGGCATTCCAAATACAAGCAGCCCATCTATAGTCCCTCTGTCATATTGATTTTGTGCGCTAAATACCCCGCGCCAAAGCCATTGTCAATATTGACAACGCTTACACCGCTTGCACAGGAGTTGAGCATGCATAATAGCGCCGAGACGCCTCCAAAGTTTGCGCCATACCCCACGCTTGTGGGAACAGCGACCACAGGGCATTCCACAAGCCCGCCTACCACACTGGCCAAAGCACCCTCCATGCCGGCGACGGCCACGACCGCCCGGGCAGACTGCAACTGCTCATGATGCGCAAGCAACCTGTGTAGCCCCGCCACCCCGGCATCATATATACGGGTGACGTTGCTGCCTAAGGCTTCCGCAGTAAGCGCCGCTTCTTCGGCGATTGGCATATCGCTTGTGCCCGCTGAAACCACAACGACTGCACCCTTGCGTATTTTTTCCGCGTCAGGGTTTACAACGCCAAGCTTTGCAAGCGGATGGTAAACAAATAGATGTTCCTTCTTTATCGTTTCCGCGGCTTCCGGCGATAGGCGCGTAATGAGGATATCTTTGCCGCCTCTATTAAGCATAGCGGCAACAATGCCCAGGATTTGTTCCGTGGTCTTATTCTGCCCATAGATGACTTCCGCAGCACCCTGCCGCAGCGCCCGGTGATGATCCACCTTGGCATAGCCCAGCTCTTCAAACGGCGCAAATTTGAGCCGCTCGACTGCTGTTTCCGGCTCAATATCCCCGTTCTTTATAGCATATAACAGTTCTGTAAGGTTCTTTTTATCCATATTCTCCCCTATGCGCGGGTTGGAATGGCCTCAAGCCCGCAACGTTCCATCGCTTGCTCGTCATACAGCAACTCCTCCGGGCGGCCGCGCATGAGCACAGCGCCTTTTTGCAGCACCGCAACCTCATCGCACAGTTCTACAGCCAGCGGCAGATCATGGGTTGCGATCAGCTTTGTCTGCGGAAGAGATTTTAAAAGTGTAATCAAATTCCGGCGCGCACGCGGGTCAAGAAACGCCGAAGGCTCATCCAGCAACAGCACCTCCGGCTGCATGGAAAGCACTGACGCCATGGCGGCCATCCGTTTTTCCCCGCCGGAAAGTCTCAGCGGAGAGCGATCCTTTAAGTGTGCAATGTTGCATTGGTGAAGCGCCGACGCTACGATCTCCCCCACCTCTTCCTCAGGTTTTCCGAAGTTGCGTGGGCCAAAGGCGACGTCCTCATATATTGTCGGCATAAAAAGCTGATCATCGGGGTTTTGAAATACCATACCGACACGGCTGCGCACATCGTTTAATGTCTTCTTGTTTAGCACGATATCGGCAATCTCTACCGTTCCCTCCTGCGGCAGCAAAACGCCGCACAGCGCAAGCAGCAGCGTGGATTTCCCCGCACCGTTTGCGCCCACAATGCCCATGCAGCGCCCCTTTTCCACCTGCAGGCCAAACTTAGTTAGCCCAACGGTTTTGTCCGGATAAGATACCGTAATGTTCCTGATATCAATCAATGGAATAATCCGCCTATCATTTGATTGAAGTACGCGACAACATTGCTCAATCGAAGCAACACGCTGCCGGCACCGACCAATAAACAGAATACCACATCCGTCTTGATAAAAGCCCGCCTTTTGGCATACGCATGCCCCAGTGCATACCCGCGGCATTTCATGGCGTCATACACGCGCTCCGCGCGGTCAAAGCTGCGGAGCAGGAGGCTGCCGATAAAGCTGCCCATGTGCCGGAGTTCAACGCCCTTTTGCTGCGCGCTGCGTAATAAATAAGCAGTATGCAAGGCGCTTGCTTCCTCAAAAAGCGTGCCTAAGTACCGGTATGTCATTTCAAATACGGTAATAAATATCCGTGGAACACGAAGAGTCTGCATGGCGCCAGTCAGCTCCCGGACAGGAGTGGTTGCAACCAATAGCAGCGCCGCCATGACACAGAGGTATGTCTTAAGCAATATGGAAACAAAGGACAGCGTTCCGTAGCTGATTGCCATAGTTCCAAGCGTAAGCGCGATGCCCCGGTCATAGAGGATGTTTGAAATCCCCGCAACAAGGCAAAACGGCAGCGCGAGCGTCGCCCGCTTGTTGAGAAGGCCATAAGGCGTCTCCGAAGACGCCATCAGCACAGCCGGATAAAATACAAACGGAATGATCCGCCCGATCTCATAACGTCCAAATGAGACCACCGCCAGCAGAAATACAAACGTCGATAAAAGCTTGACAACCGGGTGCAGACGGTGTACCCATGTGCGGCTGCCCGCCAATTGCTCCAATGAATATAACTCATTTACTTTTGCGCCAAGATCCGCCGTAAGGAGCCCTCTTTTCCTGTGCTTTGAGACTTAAAGCAGGAAAGCTGCCGTCATCTCGTTTCTTGTTCCAGTGTACCGCACGCATATGCGTTTATCAATTGCCGGGTGTCCGGCTTTTATAGCGTTTCGTTCATACTGCCCGTACGGTAGCCGAGCAGATCCAATGCAACATAGGCAAAGCCAATCTGTTTAAAGGCTGCATGCAGCGTTTCCCGGATGGAATGCTCCAGCATCTTCTCCATTTCCTGCGCGCCGACCTCGATCCGCGCCAAATTGCCGTGGATACGTACGCGAACCTGCCGAAAGCCCATATCGAGCAGCAG
>JAEXTB010000110.1 GCA_023453725.1 Bacillota bacterium
TTTATACAGGATGGAGAAGCGCACAATCAGCTGTTGGAGACCATTACCGGCCTCAAGGGCGATTATCAGATGCAGGTGGAGTCTTTCTTCAATGGAAGCGTTCAGCGCCTTGGAGATGCCATTACGCTCCCCGGCGAGGTAGAGACTTATATTACCGCGGTAGCCGGTGCGCCCGGAGACCAGGAAATTTCTATGTCGGACCCGTGGAATTATCCCGTATCCGGCAAGGTGGAGCTGCTTTCAGACGGCAATGTGGTCGCAACGGAGCAAATCCCAATAGGGGATACGTATACTGCGGATGACGCCAACGGCCCTTGGGCGCCATACGGCCAGGTTACCTTCTATACCCGCTTTGAAAATGAAATCTCTGTGCCAAAGGAAAGCGAATTGACATTGCTCGTTACCGTAGTGGATAACTTTGAAATTTCATATAACCAGGAGATTCCCGTTTCTCAGTAAAGAGCAAATTTTCTACAAACACCGCGCCCAGCGTGCATATGCATATTGGGAAGGGAGTGGTGTGAATGTTTGAAAGGCGCAATACCCGCGCCTATGCGCAGGCGCAGATCCGCGGTGCGCCGGAATACCCGCAGCTTCATGGCACAGCGACGTTTTATACGGTGGAGCGCGGCACATTGGTGATTACAGAGGTATTCAACCTGCCTTATACGCCCGGGAACTGCAACTCGCATATTTATGCGCTGCACATCCACCAAGGAACAAGCTGCACCGGCAACGCGCAGGACCCGTTTGCGGATACGGGCGGGCATTACAACCCCGGCGACTGCGAACACCCGCACCACGCGGGCGATCTTCCGCCGCTATTCGGCAACGAAGGCTATGCCTGGGGCGCGGTGGTGACGGACCGGTTTACTTTACCGGAGGTCATTGGTCGTGCACTGATTATCCATGCCGGTGCAGACGACTTTACCTCCCAACCTGCGGGCAACGCGGGTGCACGCATCGCCTGCGGGATTATACGATAACAAATCGAGGGCCAGCTCTCAAACTTTCGCTTAGGGTAACGCCCCTAAAATCCATCCATGGAAACGCCCTAACAGGGCGTTTCCGGCGAAGGGGATTCCCAAGGGACATGTCCCTTGGGTGGGGTCAGGGGCAAATCGCCTGAAAAAAGGTTTATCGACGACAGAGGGCTGCCCGTCCGGCAGCCCTCTTGTTATGCGATAGTCGTTATACTTTGTTAGATACCCAGTTTGTTCTCGCGGATCTGCTCAAGCTCCGTGCAGTTGTGCTTCGTCACGTGGCCGGGCAGAGGCAGGATGCGTTCGTGGATGGCGTCCACAATCCATTCCGGCTGCGGGAAGAAGGCTTCTTCGAGCTCATGCGCGGGGGTGATCCAGTTCTTTGCGCCGACGACCACCGGGGGTGCATCGAGGTAATCAAAGCACAGCTCGGTGATGTTGGAAGCGAGGTTGCGCATGAAGGAGTTGCGCTCGCACGCGTCGCCGGTGACGATGATGCGGCCCGTCTTTTTGACGCTCTCAATGACCTTTTCATAGTTAAAGGGTACAAGGCTTCTCGCGTCGATGATTTCTGCGGAGAGGTTGTACTTCTCCTGCAAAATGTCTGCTGCCTTGAGCGCGCGATAGAGCGTTGCGCCGATGGAGAGTATGGTCACATCCGTTCCCTTACGCTTTACGTCGGGCTCGCCAAACGGAATTTCATATTCCGCTTCGGGGACGCCGCCTTCGTGGAACTGCTCGCCCACGTCGTAGATGCGCTGGCTCTCGAGGTAGATGACGGGGTCGGTGCCGTTCAATGCGGACTGCATAAGGCCCTTTGCGTCATACGGGGTGGCGGGGAACACGACCTTGAGGCCGGGGATGTGGGCAACAAGTGCGGACCAATCCTGGCTGTGCTGTGCGCCGTACTTGGAGCCAACGCTCATGCGCAGTACCACAGGCATTTTCAGCATGCCCGCGGACATGGACTGCCACTTAGAAAGCTGGTTGAAGATTTCGTCGCCGGAGCGGCCCAGGAAGTCGCAATACATCAGCTCGGCAATCGCGCGGCCGCCGCTCATAGCGTAACCGACTGCAGCGCCGACGATGCCCGCTTCCGCGATGGGCGCGTTGAACAGGCGATGGTAGGGGATGGCTTCCGTTAAGCCGCGGTAAACCGCGAACGCGCCGCCCCAGTCACGCACGTCCTCACCGAAGGAGACAAGCGTGGGATCTTCGTAATACTTATTGATGATGGGTTCGGCAATGCCGTCCCTCAATTGATACTGGCGGTTCTTGGAGACCGGCTTGCCCTCTGCGTCGAATGCGGAGCGTACCTTCTTGGCAATCTGCTGTACGCGCGGGCATTCTTCCTTGGGCAGCAGCACGTCGGGCGTACGGCCTTCTTCCAAGCTGCGGACCGTGGTGTTGGAGAACATCAGGTCACCGATTGCGTTCGCTTCGCTCCCGAAGATATCGATGCGCGGGGAGACCTTATCGTCCACGGACAGCTTGAAGTTGCGCAGCATGTCGCCCTTGACAGAGCTCCAGATGGCGTCAAGGTCAGCCTGCGTGCAAACGCCCGCTTCGACAAGCTGTCTGCCGAAGGATACGATGGAGTCTGCTTCTTCCCAGGACGTAACCTCTTCCTTGGTGCGGTAGGTGGAAGAGTCGGAAGGCGAGTGGCCAGAAACGCGGTAGGTAATGACGTCCAGCAGCACCGGGCCATCCTTTTTCGCAAGCGGCAGCTTGCGTTTGTATGCGTCGATCACGGCAAGGGGGTTATAACCGTCTACGCGCTCTGCGTACATCTGGGAGGGACAAACGCCCGCCGCAAGACGCGCTACCATGCCATAGCCCATCGTTTCGCCTGCGGTCTGGCCGCCCATGCCGTAGAAATTGTCGTTGATGTGGAAAATGACAGGCACGCCGCCGCCGTTTTCGCCCCAGAGTGTGCGGGTCTGTTCCATGGCCGCCATCATCATGCCTTCCCATACCGGGCCGCATGCGGTGGAAGCGTCGCCAATGTTGCATACAACAACGCCGGGCTTTTTGTTGATCAGCTTATACAGCGCGCTGCCCACAGAAATCGCGCCGCTGCCGCCAACGATTGCGTTGTTGGGGTAAATGCCAAACGGCGTAAAGAACGCGTGCATGGAGCCGCCCAGGCCTTTATTAAAGCCGTTCTTGCGGGCGAACGTCTCGCACATCATGCCATAGAGCAGGAAATCACGGCCGAGTTCTTTGAGAGGCTTTTCGGCCTGTACTGCTTTGAGCGTTGCGCCGTCCCAGAACTCTTCCATGATCTTCTTGAGTTCCGCGTCGTCGAGGATTTCAATAGCTCTGAGGCCCTTTGCCAAAATTTCGCCGTGGCTGCGGTGGGAGCCGAACGTGTAATCATCCAGCGTCAGGTGGAACGCAGCGCCTACATAGGACGCTTCCTGGCCGATGCCAAGGTGCGCGGGGCCGGGGTGGTTGTAGGAAATGCCTTCATATTCGTTCGTGGTCTTGATGAGGTTGTGCATGGTCTCAAACTCACGGATGTAGCAC
>JAEXTB010000227.1 GCA_023453725.1 Bacillota bacterium
CTGCTGCGGTATAAACATCTTAGGTTTTTCTATGGCTTCCACCAGCTTCTTTGCCGCCTCGCGCCCGAGAGTTTCAGTATCCTGCCTGATAGTAGTAAGCTTGGGGCGGAGCACCTGGGACAGATAAATGCCGTCGTATCCAACTACGCTGATGTCCCGCGGAATCACCAGTCCCGCGTTTTCTATCTCATTCCTGCCGCCAATAAACGAAAAATCATCCGGGTACATAATGCATGTCGGGCGGTCGGGCAGGCTCAACAACGCGCGCGTTTCCTCTGCGCTTGAAACCGGGTCGTGGTACCAGGCCTTTCGCACATATCCTTCCGGTATTGCGATGCCAAGATCATGGCAGGTGCGGTAAAAGCTCGCCACGCGTTTTTGGGTCACAGCGGTATCTTCGCCATGGATGAATGCGATTTTCCGGTGCCCCTGCTGATAAATATAGGTGACAAGCTCTTTGATGCACTGCACGTTGTTGGAAAGTATTGCGGTTTTCTCATTGAATACATGATCTACGGTAACAACGGGAATTTCGCTTCGAACCAGCTCCATAACCGCGGCGTCGTTAAAATTCACGCAGGCGATCACCACGCCGTCGCATTTGCGGTAGCGGCAATGCTCAAGATAGCTCATGGTATACTGCCCAAGGTTGTTGCTGATGAACGTAATGTCATACCCGTTGTGCTCGGCTTCCACCTTGAAGCTGTCAAGCACCGAAGAAAAGTATTCGTGCGTGAGGCCGCTTTGCGTATTGTCAATAAACAACACGCCAAGATTGTAGGTGCGGTTGGTTTTCAACGCCCGCGCAACGGCATTGGGAAGATACCCCATCTCCTTTGCCACATTGCGGATATGCTGCGCCGTACGCTTCCCTATATCATTGTGCCCGTTGATTGCTTTGCTGACCGTGGCAACGGAAACGCCGCACCTAAGGGAAATATCCTTCATGGAAACCATAAGACACCCCTCCGCACCGCCATATATAGTACAGTATACCATTTTGATACCGTGATGGACAAAGCCTGTTTCCTAAAAAGTGCACAAAAGAACCGCCTTGCCAGCATGCCCGCGCAAGAGGCAAACTAACCCCTTTATGCGCGGGCATTGAAAAGGAACGTTAGAGGACTTCTCCGTTGCTGCGGATGATATCCGCAAAAAAGTCCGCCGAATCCTTTAAAACACGCTTCTGGGTCGGATAGTCCAAATACACCAAGCCAAACCGGTCGTCATATCCGCATGCCCATTCAAAGTTATCTAAGAAACTCCAATGCAGATACCCCAATACGGGTATGCCTTCGTCTATGGCTTTTTTGAGTTCTTTCAGGTATCTGTGAAGATAATCCACCCGTTCCGGATCGTGCACCTTTCCGTCCAAAAAGATGCGGTCGTTGCAGGACTGCCCGTTTTCTGTAATATACATGGGCAGCTTGTAACGTTTGTATAGATTGATGGTTCCAAAATGCAAGACTTCGGGCGTTACCGGCCATTTTGTGGCTGTGAGCGGAAAGCCCGGCGCCCTTTTTACAGGCGTGCCGCTCTCATCAACGGGACCGCCGTGGTATACATTCACGCCTAAAAAGTCCGGCTTTTCTACCAAGTCCCAGTCGCTCTGTGGAACGGAGGCAACAAATTCCCGTAAAAATGCGGGCGCATCCTCATCCAGCCTGTGGAACATCAAGCAGTCCATAAAGTAATTGAATGTAAATGCCCAGTCCTCCTCGGTAAGGCGGAATGAGGCCTCATATGCGGCGTCCCGCCCGGCGGGGGAATCAATCTGCGGATAGCAGAGCCGCCCGCACGGAACAACGCCGATTCGGATGGGCGTTGTGCTGTTTTTCCGCAGCGCCGTAGCCGCAACGCCGTGGGCAAGCACGAGATGATGCATGCAGGTTGCCTGTTCTATGTTGCTCAGTTTGAGTCCCGGCGCATGCACGCCGTTGCCATAGCCAAGGCCGACAACACACTGCGGCTCGTTGATTGTCATATAGGTTTTTACCCGCCCGTCAAAGCGCCGGGCAATGATAGCAGCAAAGGCCTCAAACGCGTCCACCGTCGCACGGTTGCGCCATCCGCCCTCTTTCTCTAAAGCGCTGGGCAAATCCCAATGATACAGCGTCACCCATGGCTCAATGCCGTGACTTAACAGCGTATCGATCACGCGGTCATAAAACGCCAGGCCCGCCTCATTGACTTCGCCCGTACCGTTTGGCAGCACGCGCGGCCAGTTGATGGAAAACCGGTAAGCCTGAATTCCCATCTGTTTCATAAGCGCGATATCTTCTTCATACCGGTGATAAAAATCGCACGCAATATCGCCCGTATCGTCATTGCTGACGTGACCTTTTTCGGTATCATGGCTGAAATCGTCCCATATGCTTGGGCCTTTTCCGTCCATATCCCATGCGCCCTCGCACTGATAGGCGGCGCAGGCCGCACCCCACAAAAACCCTTTGGGAAAACTCATACTGTCACCTCTACTTGATATTGCTTTTTGCGGGCGTCAAAGGGGGTGGTATCTCCCTCAACCATTTGCCCGTCCACACTTAATGAATACGTGCCCGTCCGCCGGACACGGATATTGTACGTTGCCCCGCGGAACCGCCGCACGGCCTCAAATCCGCCGTTCTCCTCCGGCAGGCAAGGCCGGATGCACAGACCTTCCAATGTGGGACGAATGCCAAGGATATATTGGCTGATGTTCACAAACGCCCATGCGGCAGTACCCGTCAGCCAGCTGTTTTTCGCTTCTCCCTCGGAATGGGAGCTTCTTCCCGCAACCGTCTGGGAGTAGACATACGGTTCTGTTTTATGAAGCTCGCTTTTTTCCTCCAGATACGCGGGACAGGTGCGCCGGTAAATATCAAACGCGTTCCCGCCCCGGCCAAGGTTTGCTTCGGCAATACTGACCCAAGGGTTGTTGTGGCAGAATACAGAGCCGTTTTCCTTGTAGCCGGGCGGATAACTTGTAATTTCACCGAGCGATTTCTGGTAAGCGGTATAGCATGGGTGCAAGAGCTCTACGCCGTATTCTCCAAGTAGGTGTTCATACACAGAATCAAGCGCGGTTTGCGCCCTGCCGTCACCTACCCCAACACCGGCCATAACGCAGAACCCCTGGGGCTCAATGAAAATTTGTCCTTCTTCGCATTCCCTGCTCCCCACCTTGTTGCCAAAGGCATCGTACGCGCGCAAAAACCATGCGCCGTCCCAGCCAGATGTCTTGATTGTCTGCGCCATCGCCTCAACTTCATGTAATACCGCATCCGCCTCGCAGTCAAGGTTCCGTTTTCTGCATAGCGCGGCATATTCCCCGCCGTATTGAACAAACATAGCCGCGATAAATACGCTTTCCGCGATGCCGCTTTCAAAATTGGAACAGGTCTGGAAGCTCTCCCCCGGAATCTCGGAAAAGCAATTGAGATTTAAACAATCGTTCCAGTCCGCGCGTCCAATCAGCGGGAGACCGTGCGGGCCCTTGTGCGTGACGGTAAACTGTACGCTGCGCCTGAGATGCTCCATCAAAGGCTGTTCGCTGCCCGGCACATTGTCAAACTGCGTCATTTCCTCCAGGATGGAAAAATCCCCCGTCTCCCGAATGTATGCCGCAGTACAGGCAACAAGCCACAAAGGATCGTCGTTGAACCCGGAGCCTACGTCGTTGTTCCCGCGCTTGGTCAGCGGCTGGTATTGGTGATAGGTGCTTCCGTCCTCCTTTTGGATGGCCGCGATATCCAATATGCGTTCCCTTGCGCGTTCGGGCACGAGGTGCACAAAGCCCAGAATATCCTGGCAGCTGTCTCGAAAGCCCATGCCCCGGCCCGTGCCGCTTTCAAAATAACTTGCGCTGCGGCTCATATTGAACGTAACCATGCACTGATATTGATGCCAGACGTTTACCATACGGTCCAGCTTTTCATCGCTGCTTTTGATTTGATAGCAGGAAAGCAGCCGTTCCCAATAGGCGGCGAGCGCTTGTAACGACGCCTTTGCGGCTGCGGCATCGGCAAATTTTCGCATGGCTTTCAGAGCGGCAGATTTTCGAATTACATTCGGGGAGATGAATTTTTGTTCCACCGGATTTTTTGCATACCCAAGTGTAAACACATATGTCTTTGACTCACCCGGCGCAAGCAAAAGTTCCAGATGCAGCGCCGCGATGGGCGACCAGCCATGCGCCAAGCTCGAAAAGCTCGTTTCTTCTGTTACCGCCGCAGGAAGCGTCCACGTACCAAACTGCCCTAAGAACGCATCCCTGTCGGTATCAAAACCCGCAAGCTCCGCGTTCACGCCATAGTAAGCGTAATGATCCCGCCGCTCACGGTACTCCGTTTTATGGAAGACAGCGCTGCCTTCCACCTCCACCTCGCCGATGTTAAGATTGCGCTGGAAGTTCGCCGCATCGTCCACGGCGTTCCAAAGGCACCATTCCACAGCGCCATAAAGCTGAATGGCTTTTGCGTGACCGGTGTTGTTTGTGAGAGTCAGCATATGGACTTCGCAGTCCTCTCCCATTGGGATAAAACAGGTGAGTTCGGCGCAAAGCCCTGCCTTTTCGCTTTCAAACACCGTATAGCCCAGCCCATGCCGGCAGCGGTATGCGTCAAGCGGCGTATCGCAGGGATGAAAAGCAGGGTTCCATGCTTTAGAGCCCTGCTCCTTGATATAATAAAACCTTCCGCCGATGTCTGCGGGAATATTGTTGTAACGGTAGCGGATCAGCCGCTGCAGCTTTGCATCCTGATAAAAGCAGTATCCGCCGCCCGTGTTGGAGATAAGGCCAAAGAACGCTTCGTTTCCCAAATAGTTGATCCATGGGAGCGGTGTAAATGGCGTTGTGATGACATATTCCCTTTTTGCGTCGTCAAAATGCCCAAACCTCATAGTAACCCCCACAACAAAATGACGGGACGGCTGCTGCCCTAAGCAGCCGCCCTGCGTTACTTATTCACGATTGAGTTCGAGAAGGAGGGACTCAATCTGTTCCGGTGTCACCTGTCCGTTGCCAAAGCTGAACACGGCTCTAAGCGGCATGTATTGCAGCATTGCCTCCATCATTTCCGGTGAAATCGCCTCGGTGGCAACATCGGAAACGCGTTCATCCGTTGAAGAAAGCGCGTGCACTATTCCATCCATTAATGGCTTGAGCGCGGATTTCGCCTTTGGATCGGCCATAACATCCATAAAGATGCTGTTCATATCGTAACGCACAGGCATCTTTACGGTAGAACGGACCGTAACCGTTTTTTGAAGTACAATTTCCCGGGACGATTTGCCGACAAGGAGCTCAAATTCCCCGCTTTCCACGTGCCAGTCATGCAGCTCCACATTCCAGTACGCAAACGCCCGTTTATCGAGCGTAAACCGTACGCTCTTTGTTTCCCCGGGCAATAGCGCTATCTTTTCAAAGCCCTTGAGTTCCTTTTCGGGGCGGATGGGGGTGCTGACTTTATCCGCCACATAAAGCTGCACAATTTCCTTGCCAAACACATTGCCGGTATTCGTGACGTCAACCGTAACGTCCATATGATCCGTATCGTCCATGGCTTCCTTATCCACCCGGAGATTGGAATACGCAAACGTTGTGTAGGACAGCCCGAACCCAAACGGGAACCGTACTTCCATCTTCTTTTTGTCATAATACCGGTAGCCGACAAACACGCCTTCCCGATATTCCGCTATGTCCTTTTCTCCGCCGTAGAACAGGAAGGATGGGTTATCCTCCAGCTTCACAGGGAACGTCTCGGGCAGCTTGCCGCAGGGGTTGCTTTCCCCAAACAGCAGACGGACCGCCGCCTGCCCCACCGCCTGGCCGCCAAGGTATGCTTCCAGAATGCCCTTTACCTCGTTTACCCACGGCATTTCTACGGGCGAGCCGTTGTGCAGCACCACCACCGTATTGGGGTTCGCTTTCGCAACAGCGCTGATCAGGCGATCCTGGCACGCTGGGAGGCGCATGTGCGTACGGTCATATCCTTCTGATTCGTAAGCATCGGGAAGGCCCGCAAACACCACTGCCACTCTCGATGTTTTCGCCAGCTGAACCGCCTCGTCAATGAGCGCATCCGTCGTTTCGTCCTTTTCAATATCAAACCCTTTGGCGTATGTAACGGTCTCGCTTGCTGCGGCTTCCAGCGCGCTCGTGGTTTTAAAGCAGTTGATGTGCGAGCTGCCGCCGCCCTGAAAGCGGGGCTTTTCCGCAAACTCGCCGATAAAGGCAATGCTGTCCCCTTCCTGTAGGGGCAGAATTGCATCATCGTTTTTCAAAAGCACCATGCATTCTTCCGCCAGCCGGGCGCTTAATTCATGTTGTGCTTCCTTGTCCCATACGGTATCGGGCCTTGCCGTTTCAAGATACCGGTAATTGATGGTGAGTATCCGTTCCACTGCCAGGTCCACAAGGGCTTCCTCGAGTGTCCCCGCACGGACAGCTTCCACTATTTTTTTGTCGTTTACACCGCCGGAAGCGGGCATTTCCAGATCAACGCCTGCCCGGATACCCTGTACACGGTCGACAACCGCGCCCCAGTCCGTAACGACATATCCTTCAAAGCCCCACTCGTTGCGCAGGATATCCGTCATATACAGGCGGTTTTCACACGCAAACGTGCCGTTGATTTTATTATAGGAACACATGACCGTCCACGGTTTTGCCTGACGCACCGGCGTTTCAAACGCGGCAAGGTAAATTTCCCGCATGGTGCGCTCATCAATCTCAGAAGAACTGGACATGCGCCGGTGCTCCTGATTGTTGGCGGCATAGTGCTTGAGGCTTGTGCCGACATTCTTCGATTGCACACCCTGTATATGCGCCGTTGCCACTTCTGACGCAAGGTATGGGTCCTCTGAAAAGTATTCAAAATTCCGCCCGCAAAGCGGCGAGCGCTTGATATTAACGGCAGGACCAAGCACAACGCTGAGCTTTTCCGCCTGGCAGGATTCCCCTATGGCCTCGCCGAGTGTTGTCAAAAGCGCCCGGTCAAAGGAAGCGGCCGTCGCGCAGCCGGCCGGAAAACAGACCGCCTGGATGCTCTCATTGACCGCTAAGTGATCGGCGCTTTCGGATTGCTTCCTCAGCCCATGGGGTCCATCGCTCATCATGACAGCGGGAATTCCAAGCCGTTCCACGGGCTTGGTATGCCAGAAATCCAAGCCAGAACAAAGCGACGCCTTCTCTTCGAGTGTCATTTGTGAAACCAGTTGCTTCACATCCATGATAGCCACACCTCTTTCTCGCGTTGATGCAACCATTTTATCAATGGTTATCCTGCACATATATCAACGCGGTTGTCTTTTTATCATACCGGTTCGGTACTTTTGGTTGATACGGTGGAGAGATCCCATTCTTCATAAATCTTTGGAACATCGCTGATCAGACGTCTGGTATAGGCTGCCTTTGGCGTCAGAATTACTTCATCCGCCGTACCGCTTTCCACGAATTTTCCCTTTTCCATGATGTACACGCTATCTGAAATATAATAGGCAAGCCCGATATCGTGGGTGATGAATATAATCGTCATACCTGTTTCATTGCGCAGCTGCAGCAGCATGTCGAGTATGGT
>JAEXTB010000243.1 GCA_023453725.1 Bacillota bacterium
TGATGTGTATAAGAGAGAGCGCAATCTGTTTGAGCGTCAGCTTTTCTTTGAATATCAGGGAGCCTGCCACCATCACAAGTACGGGTGCAAAATAGTAGCTTAATGTCGCAATGGCGACACTGGTATGCCGGTAGGCTTCAAAGAACAGGATCCAGTTGACCCCCAGCGCCACCCCGGAAAAGAACAGCAGCCCCAGCTCCTGTTTAATATCCGCAAGCCGAACTAGCCGCCCGCTGATGAGTTGATACAATAGAATCGCCGCCACCGCAATGACCGCCCGGAACAGTGCCGTTTCCCCGGACGGCAGCGGAACATTTTTGACAAACATTCCGATGGTACCGAAAATCGCCATGGAGATGATGATTTGTAATTTCGCTTTCAAGCCCGGTTCTCCTTATGGTCTTTGTTGCTTTGCATCCTAGGGTATCACAAAAAGTCACATTAAAAAACCGGAAATATGCATCAATATGATCAAAAAAAATACCGAATGTGATACTATACTCAGTATCAGGTCACTTCCTTACTTAACGTTTCCATTCAACTTGTGAACCCCAACGTCATTAGCGGGCAAACACACGCGCATTATCAAACATTCAATATCAACCTGCAACTTCAAAAAGACAAGCAAGGAGGACGCAATGTCATGACCAAGGTGGCAATTATCGGCGCAGGAAGCATGGTGTTTACAAAGCAGTTTCTCAACGATATGTTCGGCACCCCCTGTATGGCTGGCTCTACTTATGTATTAATGGGGCCGACACAATGGAAGCTTGATAAGATGAAACAATATGCAGATCAGATTATCCGCAACAATTCCATTGATGCAACGATTGCTTGCACCACCGACCGGCGGGAGGCGTTAAAGGCCGCCGATTTTGTCATTTTAGTTTTTCAAATCGGCGGGCAAAACGCCTATACCTATGACATTACCATCCCATTGCGGTATGGCGTCAAACAATGCATCGGGGATTCTATGGGGCCAGGCGGCGTATTCCGGTGCCTGCGTACCGCCCCCGTGCTGATCGATATTGGAAAAGACATTGAAGAACTCTGCCCCAATGCATATGTGCTCAACTACGTAAACCCAATGGGCGCCGTCTGCACGACCGCTGCACGCGCAACCAAAATGAATATGGTAGGTCTTTGCCATGGCGTGCAGACCACTTTGGACCTTATCGCTGGATACACCGGGGTACCCAAAGAAGAAATCGACTATGTCAATGCAGGCATCAATCACATGGATTGGTTTTTAAAGCTGGAGCACAAGGGCAGAGACCTTTACCCCATTCTCAAGGCCAACATGGAGAAGCCGGAATATTACAAAAACGAAAAAGTACGCGGTGAGGTCATGCGCCACTCCGGCTATTTTATGACCGAATCCACAGGCCATCTCTCCGAATATTTGCCCTGGTTCCGCAGCAGCCAGCAAGCGCTTGACACCTATTGTGACGAGCCGATGTTCGGTGGCGAGACAGGCGCATATTTAAAATTTACCGATATGATTCAGAAAAAATTTAAGGACACCGACGTTCTTTCCATTGAGAGCGGGGAATTGGAGCCCAGAAGCAAAGAGTATTGCTCCTATATCATGGAGGCCATCATTACAGGCAAGCCGTTTCGGTTCAGCGGGAATGTGCCGAATAACGGTTATATTACAAACCTTCCCCGAAACGCAACAGTCGAAGTCCCCGTGGATGTTGATGGCAGCGGGTTTCACCCCTGCATTATTGGGGATATCCCCATGCATCTTGCAGGCATGAACCAAACCAACCTCACTACGCAGGGTTTGGCGGCCGAGGCTGCCATTACCGGAGACGCCGAGTTGGCTTTCTGGGCAATTGCGCTTGATCCCCTAACAAGCGCGGTTTTAACACTGAAGGAATGCCGTGACATGGTGGCGGAGCTGTTTGAAGCCCAGGCAGAGTGGCTGCCGCAGTTCCAAAAGAACCAATTGAAAAAGCTGGGTTTTGTACACGTACCGGAAGATACCGTACCCATCCCGGTTCCCGAAGATCCGGCATTGGCAATCAACCAACGGTTTGGAAAACTTGCCGAATGAATATAAAACGGCCGAAAAACAGCGGGAAGCATATGCTTCCCGCTGTTCTAATTTATGGAGTAATGCATGGGGCCATAAAATCGGCATGATATGCCGTAGCAGCAGCATAACCTTACAAGGAATAGCGTAAGGAAACTTTTTGCGTCATAGGAGGCGCTTACATGATATTTGTGACAGGCGACATGCACGGAGACTTTTCCAGGTTAAAACGAAAAACATTTCAAGAGCAGGTCCATATGACAAAGAACGACTATGTCATCATCTGCGGAGATTTTGGCGTATGGCATAACTCCCGGCGCGAGCAGAAATGGATGAGATGGCTCAATACAAGGCGCTTTACCACACTGTTTGTGGACGGAAATCACGAGAATTACGACCGGCTTTCAAAATATCCCGTATCCGATTGGAACGGTGGAAAGGTTCAGTATATCAACAACTCTGTGATCCACCTTATGCGGGGGCAGGTATATAACATCAACGGGAAACGTTTTTTCACAATGGGCGGAGCCTCCTCGCATGATATTTCCGGTGGAATTTTAGAGCCGGACGCACCGGGTTTTCAGGCAAAGAAGAAGCAGCTTGACGCCCAGTTTGCAATGTACCGGATCAACCACGTATCCTGGTGGAAAGAAGAATTGCCTTCACCGGAGGAATACGCCACAGCCCGCAGGAATTTAAGCAACTGCGGGTGGACTGTTGATTACATGGTTACGCACTGCTGCCCGAGCAGTGTTTCGCATAGCTTCAGCGCGGGTGTATATCGCCCGGACCACCTGACGGACTTTCTGGAGGAACTCAAATACCGCTGCACCTTTGACCGCTGGTTCTTTGGACATTATCATCGCACCCGCGTCATAGGAAAAAAATACGTCATGTTGTATGATAC
>JAEXTB010000284.1 GCA_023453725.1 Bacillota bacterium
AACTGCCTGTGCGAAGCCATTGGCATTGCGCTGCCCGGCAACGGCACCATTCCCGCCGTATACGCGCAGCGTCTGCGGCTTGCAAAGACAGCCGGCGAGCAGATTATGAACCTGCTGCAACGTAACATCCGCGCGCTTGATATCCTGACTCCCGCAGCGTTTGAAAACGCGCTGTGTGTGGATATGGCGCTGGGCTGCTCCACCAATACGGTGCTGCACCTTCCCGCCATTGCGCATGAAGCGAAAGTCACGCTTTCCCTTCAGCGTATCAATGAGATCAATGCCCGCATCCCCAACCTCTGCAAGCTGGCTCCCGCAGGAACCAACCACATGCAGGATCTCAACGACGCGGGCGGCGTATACGGCGTAATGAGCGAACTTTTGCGCGGCGGCCTCATTGACGGTTCTCTTCTGACCGTCACCGGCGGCACAGTACAGGAAAACCTCAAAAACGTCCGCGTGTACAACCACAACGTCATTCGCAGCCTGGAAGATCCATACTCTCCCACCGGCGGACTCGTCATTCTGTTTGGATCCTTGGCTCCCAAGGGCTCGGTTGTAAAAAAGAGCGCGGTTGCGGCGGAAATGCTTGTTCACAAGGGGCCTGCGCGCGTGTTCAACTGCGAGGATGAGGCGATTGCCGCAATTTTAGGCGGGAAGATTGTCCCCGGCGATGTGGTGGTCATCCGCTATGAAGGCCCCGCAGGAGGACCCGGCATGCGCGAAATGCTTTCCCCCACCTCCGCCATTGCGGGTATGGGGCTTGACAAACAGGTTGCGCTCATTACGGACGGACGCTTTTCGGGCGCGACGCGCGGTGCTGCCATCGGCCATATTTCCCCGGAAGCAGCGCTCGGCGGCCCGATTGCTTACGTAATGGAGGGCGACACGATCTCCATTGATATTCCGAATTACTCGCTTGACCTTCTGATATCGGAACGGGAGTTTGAGCGCCGTAAAAAGGTCATGGACTACAAAAAAGAACAAAACGTCACCGGATACATCAAACGGTATGCGCGCTCCGTTTCTTCTGCGGAACGGGGAGCGATTGTGGAATAACAAAATTTTCAGAAAGGAGGATGCTTTATGGAACAGTCGATTCGCATTTTCGACACAACGCTGCGAGATGGTGAACAGTCCCCCGGTTGCAGCATGGATTTACGTGAGAAATTGGAGGTTGCCAAGCAGCTTGAACGCCTGAAAGTGGATGTGATTGAAGCGGGCTTTGCCGTTTCCTCCCCGGGTGATTTTGAATCCGTCAGCCGTGTCGCCGCAACCGTGAAGGATTGTATGGTAGGCTCCCTCTCCCGCGCTCTTACAAAGGACATCGACGCAGCATATGAGGCGGTACGACACGCGGAAGCTCCGCTCATCCATACGTTTCTTTCCACCTCCCCGGTACATATGCAATACAAGCTGAAAATGACGCCCGATCAGGTGCTTGCCCGCACGGCAGAAGCGGTGAAATATGCGCGGAGTAAGTGCCCAAATGTGGAATTTTCCGCTGAGGACGCAACACGTACCGAACCTGAATTTTTAAAGCGCATTGTGGAGACTGCTATTGAGAACGGCGCAAGTTATATCAACATTCCGGATACGGTAGGCTATACGGTGCCCGAACAGATGGCAGAGCTGATCCGTTACCTCAAAGAAAATGTCTACAATGTGGATCGTGCAATCCTATCCGTACACTGCCACAACGATCTCGGGATGGCTGTGGCCAATTCCATTGCGGCCATCACTGCAGGCGCCGGGCAGATTGAGTGCACCATCAATGGTCTGGGTGAGCGCGCGGGCAACGCGGCGCTTGAAGAGATCGTGATGGCGATCAATACGCGGAAAGATTACCTGAAAGCATCCTCCCGTGTGGATACCACACAACTCTACCGCGCAAGCCGCCTGGTATACGGCATCATCGGTATTTCCGCCCCCATCAACAAAGCGATTGTGGGCGCGAACGCGTTTGCGCATGAAAGCGGCATCCACCAGCACGGCATGATGGCCGAACGCACCACCTACGAAATTATGACGCCGGAGTCCATCGGTCTTTCCAAAAACAAAATGGTGCTCGGCAAGCACAGCGGACGGCACGCGTTTGCGGACCGCGTATCGGAGCTTGGCTACAAACTCAGTGACGAAGAAATCAACAAATATTTTGAAGAATTCAAACGCCTGTGCGACCGCAAGAAAACGGTAAGCGACAGCGATATTGAAGCAATTATCGGCAGCAAGATGATTACGAACGGCGGCACATATAAGCTTCTTCGGTTTGACCTCCAGTCCGGCAACAAGGTCAAGTCCACCTGTGTGGTACAGCTTGAAAAGGACGGACAGATTTTAGAGGACGTCGCCCTTGGCGATGGTCCCATCAACGCCGCATATAACGCAATCGATAAATTGGTGGACGCTCCTGCCCACCAGTTGGAGGATTACTCCATCCATTCCATTTCTGAAGGCGAAGATGCTTTGGGCGAGGTCATTGTAAAGCTCAAGGCGGGCAAGCAGCTCATTACCGGCAGGGGCCTGTCGGTAGACATCATGGAAGCAAGCCTACTTGCCTACATCAACAGCGTTAACAAAATGCTCGAAATGGGAGACCGCTATGAAGAAGCTGGAGATTCTTGATACCACGCTGCGCGACGGCGCACAGGCGGAAGGCGTATCCTTCACGGTTTCAGACAAACTGATGATGGTGGAAACGCTCGATTCCTTTGGCGTGCAGTATATCGAGGCGGGAAATCCCGGCTCCAACCCCAAGGATATGGAGTTTTTTGAGCAGGCAGCTTCCATGAAGCTCCAGAACGCAAAGCTTGTTGCGTTTGGCAGCACGCGCCGCAAAGGCATTGCGCCTGCGGAAGATAAGAACGTGGTGTCACTGTTACAGGCCAATACCCCTTGTGTCTCCATATTCGGGAAGTCCTGGGACCTTCATGTGACGGAAATTCTGAAAGCGACGTTGGAAGAGAACCTCGCCTGTGTGGAAGACACACTCCGTTTCTTTAAGGAAAAGGGCAAAGAGATCATATTCGACGCCGAGCACTTTTTTGACGGATACCTCGCCAACCCCGAATATGCGCTCGAGGTACTCGCCGCAGCGCAGCAAGGCGGGGCGGATGTACTTTGCCTGTGCGATACCAACGGCGGCATGCAGCCGCTTCAGCTCTATCAAACCGTAAAACTTGTTTGCGAGCGTTTCCCCGGCATGCGTATCGGCATCCACTGCCACAACGACGCGGGCTGCGCGGTAGCGAACTCCCTGCTGGCAGTAGAAGCTGGCTGCATCCATGTGCAGGGTACGTTCACCGGTATTGGCGAACGCTGCGGCAACGCGGATTTGAGCGTCATCATACCCGACCTGCAATTGAAGAATGGATACGACTGCGTCAACGGCAATATGGAGAGCCTCACAAAGACTTCCGCCCGCATTGCAGAAATCGCAAACCTTGTCGTACCCAACAACAAGCCGTATGTCGGAGAGAGTGCGTTTGCACACAAGGGCGGCATGCATATTGACGGGGTAGACAAAGTTTCTCATTCCTTTGAGCATGTCGGCCCAGAAATGGTGGGCAACCACCGCAGGTTTCTGCTTTCCGAGGTTTCCGGCAAAAAGGCGATTTTATTAAAGGTCAAGGGCATCGCCCAGCATCTGACCAAGGACAGCCCGGAAACCAGTGCTATATTGGAGCGCCTGAAGGAGCTTGAGCACCGAGGCTATCAGTTTGAGGCGGCAGACGCAAGCTTTGAACTGATGGTGCAGCGGGTGTTGGGGACATTCACGCCGCACTTTTCGCTTTCCATGTATAAGACGAGCGGAGAATTCCCGCATCCGGACGGCAATATGTCCTCTAACGCCATGGTGAAGATCATTGTCGGCGGCAGCGATGAGATTGCAGCCGCAATGGGAAACGGCCCCGTGCACGCGCTCGACCTTGCGTTACGCAAAGCGCTGTGCGTATTCTACCCCGTACTTTCGGATGTGTACCTAGTGGATTACAAGGTACGCGTATTGGAAACCGGGCAGGCAACAGGCTCGCAGGTCCGCGTATTAATCGAAAGTACGGACGGCAAAAGCAAATGGACGACTGTGGGGGCCTCCACCGACATCATCGAAGCGAGCTTTGAGGCGCTGGTGGACTCCCTTGAGTACAAACTTTTTATGGAGAAGATGTAACATGGGAATGACGATGACACAAAAAATCCTCGCCGCGCACTGCGGCAAGGAGCACGTGACGGCAGGCGAGATCATCATGGCCGAGCTTGATCTTGTGCTGGGCAACGACATCACGGCCCCAGTTGCGGTCGGTGAATTCAACAAGGCGGGCAAGCAAGAAGTGTTCGACAAAAGTAAGATCGCGCTGGTGATGGATCACTTTACGCCCAACAAGGACATTAA
>JAEXTB010000113.1 GCA_023453725.1 Bacillota bacterium
CTACCATTGCCGGTGGTTTGGCTAAGGGGTCCCACCTGTTCCCATGCCGAACACAGAAGTTAAGCCCTTATACGCCGAAAGTACTTGGTTGGTGACGACCCGGGAGGATAGGTAGCCGCCGGCTCCCATTGCAAAAGCCCTTACACAAATGTGTAAGGGCTTTTGCGTTGCTCTATATCAATATGAATAACTCTAAAGGCCGCAGGAGATCCTGCGGCCTTTAGGATAAACGTGCGACCGCAGTTATTGATAAAGCTGTGCGGTACTTGCGATTGCGGGGCCAAGGACGCGGTTCATAATTGCTTCCAGGCGATAAACTTCTTTTTGTTCCGCTTCAGACATGGAATAGGGGTTTTCTCCTGCCCGCAGGCTGTTTGCAAGCTTGCGGATATCGAGCATCCGATGATCTACATACTTGCCATGTTCCAATGTGGAGAACGTATATTTGGGCATGGCGGTAAAGTCGGTCAGGAATGCGGCAGGTTCTCCGGATACGGTTCCTTTTACCAGACGCAGTTTGATGAGGTTTGCAAGGCTGAAGTTGCCGGGATATCCGTTCTGATGCAAGAGATCGCCTAAAGCGTATACAACAAGGCAATCCTTTTCCCGGCCGGAGTATGGATCTACCGCTGTGATCCGCTCAATGGGCTGGATGCAGTGGGAATGGTTTCCTACAATCAGATCAATCCCCATTGCCGCGAGCTTCTTTGCCGTGGACATCACAGTTTCAACGGGGTAGAGTTCAAATTCCAGGCTCCAGTGTACAAGCGCAATCACAAAATCCGCTTTCTTTTCGACTCTTGCGGATCTGACATGCTGTTCAATAAGAGAGGCATCAAAATCAGGTGTATTCAGGCGGATATAGTTTGCCATATGTGGCTTGCCTTCCGGCGTTACTCTGCCGTTGAGCGAAAATGTGTAGGAAAGGAAAGCAATCCGTACGCCGTTTTTTTCAATAGTTAGAACATCATCACGTTCCGTTTGCGTTCTTGCGGTGCCCACATGTGCAGCGCCAATCTCATCCAGAATATCAAGTGTAGCGACAAGTCCCTCTTCGCCCATATCCATGCTGTGGTTATTGGCGGTGGAAAACAAATTAACTCCCTTTCCGGAGCGGTGGAATACCTCGAGCATTTCCAAGGAGTTGTTCATCGCTGGCGTTGCTTTTAATGAAGCCTGTGAATGTGCAATGCCGGAGTTGGTGATCGGCGACTCTAAATTGGCATATACAATATCCGCGTCAAAATAATAATCCTCAATATCGTCCCACACATGCTGCGTATTCTCCGGGGTAATGAATGGAGAGGAGAGCAGGTCCCCTCCGGCGGAAAATGTTACACTGCTTTCTTCGCTGAAATCTTTGGGCAAATCAAATGCAAGGTCTTGCTTTTCAAAGTGCTCTTCAATACCCTTTCCCTTCTGCGCGCGTTCCACCTGACGAATGTAACACTTATATCCCCACCAAAGCTTGTCTTCAAGCGTCATATGGGCGAAGTTGGCTTCTGTTGCATGGGAATACCGTGCCCGCTCGCCCTGCAGCTTACCGTACAGGGAACAGAGCGAAAGAAGCGTCTTCTTATTCATACCAATCCTCCAATTGCATATTTATCACAAGTTAAGCATGTAAATTTATGCACAATTTGCCATTGATGAAACCCATTATACGGCCAAAACCCGCTGAAATCAATACATTGCGCGCTTAAGGAGTTTTGTATGACAAAATGTGCACCCCATTGTTGACAGAGAAGAAATATCGTTTATACTGGTTAAAACTATATATTATTCAATTGGGGGTAGAATATGGAAAGTGCGGCGGGCTCTAAAGTGAGGTTCCGTGAAAAATTGGGCATCGGCTCAATCACGTTGTCCATGAACTTGGTGGAACAATTCGTCAGTACGTTTTTTCTTTTTTACCTCACGGATGTGCTGACCATGGCGCCCGCGCTCGCGGGGCTGCTGATTACGCTTGGACGCATCTGGGACGGCGTCAACGATCCACTCATTGGATTGGTGGCGGATAACCGGCGTTTTAAAAATGGCGAGCGATCCAGGCCGTATGCGCTCTATTTCTGCGTACCCCTCGCCATCCTGTGCGTTGTACTGTTTACAAAAATAGAAATGGCGGAAGCTTTGCAGTTCACATATGCGCTGCTGATCTATATCCTGTTTGATACGGCGGCAACCATTATCCGCCTGCCCGCATACGCGCTGCCGATGCTGGCTACAAGCAACGTCAAGGAGCGCCTTACCATCAATGCCTATGTTTCCGCCTCCGCAAGCTTGGGCGCGGTATTGGCTTCCGTATTGCTCTGGCCCATCGTACGCGCTTTTGGCGGTACGGACGCGGCCGGGCAAGTAGTCGATAAGTCGCGCGGTTTTATGTGGGGCGCTGCTGTGATTGGCCTCATTATTATTGTGGGGTGTCTGTTCACATACTTCACAACAAGAGAACGCGTTAAGCCGATTGAAGAGCGCGAAGAAAAACTCAAAATGTTCTATGTGCTAAAGATCATGTTTCAAAATAAGAGCTGGCTGCAAAACTCCATATTCACGCTGTTCTATTTCTCCAGCAACATCATGGTGACGGGCAGCATTGCCTACTATGCCTCCTATGTGCTGAGCGACTCGGGCGGCGTGACACTTATCATGGGGATGTTTGCACTCGGCTCGCTCCTGGTGCTGCCGTTGGTTTCCTATGTCAGCAAACGGTATGGAAGGCGCGTCAGCATGATCTGCGGGGCGTCCCTGCTGATCTTCTCCAAACTCTTTGTAATGGCGTTCCCCGCTTCTTTAATCGCCGCAATGGCGCATAGCCTGTTTATGGGCATGAGCGTAGGGTTCAATATTGTACTGATTGGTACCAACCGTGCTGACCTTGTGGACCTCTTGGAATGGAAGCACGGCAGGCGCGTGGAAAATATGATGAACTCCCTGAGCGGCTTCATCTCAAAATGCGGCTCCTCGGCGGCCCTTTTGCTGATGGGCCTGGGGCTGCAAATCGGCGGGTATGTGGCCAACGCGCCAACACAAAGCCAGGCGGCAGTTACGGCCATACTTGCGTTCCAGGGGATTGTTCCTCTGATTTTTGGCGCAATTATGCTTGTGGTTGCGCTGGTCATCAAATTGGACGGTGAAGTGACGCAGATGGAACAGGAAAAGTTCGCAAAGGGGATTGCGGTATAGGTCCAATATTCCGGAATAAGCGATAAAAACCGGGGCTGATGATTCAGCCCCGGTTTCGTTTCATATTAAATTTTCAGCGAGATTGAAACAGCTTGAATGCCTGCTCGTAGCTCGGCATGGCCATCATGCCGCCTTTCTTGGTGGCGCACAATGCGCCTACGGCATTTGCAAAGCGAACCCGTTCTTCTAGGCTGAATTCTGGATGGTTGAGCTGCATATAGATGGCAGCACCCATAAACGCATCGCCGCAGCCGGTGGTATCCACTGCCTGCACCGCAAAACCGTCCACATATCCATGCTCCGTGGCGGTCGCGTAGTAGGAGCCTTTTGCGCCGTAGGTGATATAGCATGTCTTAATGCCCATATCTAAAAGCTTCTTTGTTCCCGCTGCGGGATCATCCGCAGGAACGTTCAAAAGCATCGCCATCTCTTCCTCGGAAAGCTTCACAACATCGGCGAGCGGCAGCGCGCCGTAGAGTTCTTCAATGGCATGCTCGCGGCTATCCCATAAGGGCGCCCGGTAGTTGGGATCGTAGGAGATCTGAATGCCGTGCTCCTTGGCGTACCGTACAGCGGAAAGGGTTGCCGCGCGCGCGGGGTCGCGCTTGAGCGTAAGGGAACTAAAGTGCAGGTTTCTGCATTCTGCTATCAGCGAATAGTCCAACAGCTCTTCTTTGAGTTCCGTATCCGCACCCGGATCGCGCAGGAACGCAAATTCGCGCTCGCCGTTGTCCTGCAGGCTCACGAATGCAAGGGTGGTATGGATGACAGGCACCGTCTGTACACCGCGAGGCTCAATGTTGCAGGTATGCAGCATCTGCTTTAAAAAACGGCCAAAAAGATCGTCGCCCACGGCGCCGATGACAGCCGCTTTGCCGCCCAACGCGGATACGGATGCCGCGCAGTTGGGCGGGCCGCCGCCGGGGTTCATTTCATAGGCCGGGTTTCCCATGGAACCACGCCCGGAAGGTGTAAAATCAATCAGATATTCGCCCGCAACAACGATATCAAACATAAAATTCCTCCTCAACATATCGGCGTAAGCGCACACAAAAAGCACTACGATCAACTAGTAGTATATCATACTTGCAGTTGGCACAAACGAGAAAAAGCAGTCTTAATGCGGGAGAGATTTGCACCAAAGTAGGAGTTGTTGCATGGATAATGGCTTATAGGCTCGAATAATCCGGCGTAGGATCCAGTACGACGCGTTCTCTGAGCACCTGCTCCACTTCCTCCGCCGGCATGGGATGGAAGTAGTAATACCCCTGCACCTCATCGCACATGCGCTGGGCAAGAAAATCGAGCTGCTGCTTGGTCTCTACGCCTTCGGCGATGACCTTTATCCCAAGGTTTTTGGCAAGGCTGATGATGATCTTTGTCACCGCCTGGTCCTTATTTGTGCCGCCGATGCTGTGGACAAACTGCATATCCATTTTGATGCGGTCGATCGGAAGCACTTTCAACCTGCTTAAAGAGGAATATTCCGTGCCGAAATCGTCTATGGAAATTGAAACCCCAAGATCTTTCAGGCTAAGGAGCGTATGCATGGTATGCTCCACATTCTGAAGCGCTGCGCTTTCGGTCAACTCCAGTTCCAGATAAGCGGGATTCAACTCCGTTTCATGCACCACATGCGCAACGCGCTGGGCAAACGAAGGGTTACTGAATTGAATGGCGGAAATATTCACAGCCATACGTACGGGGGGAAGCCCCTTTTGCTGCCAGCGTACGCTTTGCATGCACGCGGTGCGCAGCAC
>JAEXTB010000137.1 GCA_023453725.1 Bacillota bacterium
AATAAGGAGAGTTTTATGAGCGAACAGAACTGCTACCGCCTGCTTGTCATCAATCCGGGCTCCACTTCTACCAAAATTCGCATATTTGAAAATGAAACCATGCTGCACGAGGAGATTGTGCGGCATACAAAAGGGGAACTCGAAAAGTTTCAGTCCGTTGTGGACCAAAAGGGCATGCGCCTGGACCTGATAGAGAAAGCGCTGACGGAAAAAGGATACGAGCTTTCCATGTTTGACGCCATCGTTGGGCGCGGCGGCCTGGTGGAACCTATTGACAGCGGCGTGTATCTTGTCAATGACCGCATGCTCCATGACCTCATCCATTCCACCGCAGCCACCCACGCATCTTCGTTAGGCGGCATCATGGCGGCGGAGCTCGCGGCACATGTGGGCAAAAGCGCCTATGTTGTCGATCCTGTGGTGGTGGACGAAATGGATCCTTACGCAAAGCTTACCGGTATGCCGGGCATTGAGCGGCGCAGCGTATTCCACGCGCTTAACCAAAAAGCGGTGGCGCGGCGCTGCGCAAAGGAAATGGGCAGGCAATATGAAGATTGCAGGCTGATTGTCGCACATATGGGCGGCGGCATCACGGTAGGTGCGCACCGCTATGGCAGGGTGATCGATGTGAACGACGGCCTGGCAGGCGAGGGTCCATTTAGTCCTGAGCGGACTGGCGGCATTCCCGCAGAGCCGCTTATCCGCATGTGCTTTTCCGGCGCGTATACGGAAAAAGAGCTTATTGACCGTGTGACGCGCGGCGGCGGCATGGGGGCTTACCTTGGCACAAACGATCTGCGCGCCTGCGAGCGCCTGATTAAAGAAGGGGACGATTACGCCGTGCTGGTGCTCGAGTCGATGGCGTACCAGGTTTCCAAAGAAATCGGCGCGATGGTCGCGGTGCTTGAAGGCAGGGTGGACGCCATTGTATTAACAGGCGGGCTTGCCCACAGCAACCGGTTTACCGGGGCAATCAAAAACCGCGTGAGTCTGATTGCGCCCGTGCGTGTGTACCCCGGTGAGGATGAGCTGCGGGCTCTGGCGGAAGGCGTGCTGCGCGTACTTCGCGGCGAGGAGCGTGCAAAGGAGTACGATGGCTGAGCAAGGGGCGCAGGGCGAGCATGCAAGGGCGCTGCGCGGCGTTGGGTTTCACAAGCTGATCGACGCGTTTCATTTGTATATCGCAAGCTGCTTAAGCGAACAGCTTTTAGGGAACGCCGTTCTTGGCGCGGCGCTGTACCTTGCCGGGCAGGTATTGGTGGTATATGCGCGCATGTTCTCAAAAAATAGCAGCCTGCGGCTCCCTGCCTCTATCCATGCGCGGGGCGCGGCGCTGTTTGTGCTTGCGGCGCTCCTAAGCGCTTGTTTGTTTATTGTGTACCCTGTGTTGACTGGGCGCGCGCAGTTTTACACGCTGCTCATTTCCATTGTGCTGCTGCTCATCCGGCAGGGCGCGACCGCCATCATTTCACGGGGGTTACAAAAGAGTTTTATGCTGCGCGCCATATTGCTGCTCGCTGCGCATGTGGGGTTAAGCGCCATCGTGGGAGTAGTTACGGCGGATCAGATTGCTGCGGACGCATTCCTTCAGGTGATGACAATGGTCGCCGCAACCGGGGTCGCGCTGTTTGCGTACCAGCTTGCAGAACCGCCGCAAAAGGCGGCGCAGTTTTCAAAAGGGGCGGACAAGTTATCCGGGGTTTCCTCCTATCGCATCTACAACCGCATGACGACAAGCGCTGTCGTGTCACTCAATCTTGCGCTGCTCACATATATCTGTTCCATGCGAATTCGCCCCGGCAGCACAATGCTTGGGCTATTTTGGGACATTGTGGTGTGGCTGGTGCTGGTGGGCGGTATGACGCTCATCATATTGAAGCTGCTTCGGCGCAGGGCGCTCACACAGCTCAACAAGCCTTCCGTATTCGTTGCAGGCGCGGGGCTGCTGTTGCTTGCCATTATCGGCGCCTATTCCAACTGGTTTTCCGGCATTCTGAGTATTGTATCCTACTTGCTATGGGGTACGGGTTTGGCTTGCATGCTTTCGGTGATCCTTTCTATGGGGTATGACATGCAGGCGGTGCTGGAGCTTGACATGAAGACGGAAGAAATGAAAGGCTATCGTGAAAATACGTTGGCTGTGGTCGAATGGAATTTAACGCTTTCTACACTGCTGCTGGTGTTTTTGCTCACCATTGTTACCTTCATTTCGGAAGGCAGGACGGGCCCCTGGCACGAACTGCCGTTTGTGCAGTTTTTGCTGCGTTCCATGCTATTTTGGCCGATTGCCGGTATCGCTGCGGCACTCCTTTACGCGCTCACGCAGCCGCTCAACCGGGATTACGCCAAGAAACTTTCCCATTACCGCGCACAGCAACGCGCGGGCAATGTGAACGACGCGCTTAAAACCCGCCTGCAAATGATGCTGATTCAAAAATCACGCCGCATTGCGCCGGATATTTTAAAAGCCATTATCCGCCCGCTTATGCCGTGCCGTGTAATTGGCAAGGAACATGTTGACCTAGAGCATGGCCCGGTGGTGTTTGTAGGGAACCATCTGGAGATTTATGGCCCGCTGATTACCAACCTGTATTTGCCGTTCTATTTCCGTTCCTGGATCATATCCAGCATGCTGGATGAGGAGATTGTCGCCGCACAGCTGAAAAACGGCGTCAACAATGTGTTTTCTTTTTTACCCGCAAAGCTGCGTGCGCGGCTGCCGCGTGTCATTGCCCCTATTGTTTTATTCGTGCTGCAATCTCTCGATCCCATTCCGGTCTATCGCGGCACCGCGAGGGAAGTCATTCAGACAATGCGCCTGACGGTGGAAGCCATGGAATATGAGGACAACATATTGCTCTTCCCCGAGAACCCAGGCGAAGAAAACTACAGGCAGCAGGGCGTGTCGGACTTTTACTCCGGCTTTGCGTCCATCGGTGCAGAGTATTTTAAACGTACGGGCAACGCTACCGCGTTTTATCCGGTCTACGCAAATAAGGCAAAACATACGCTCACAATCGGCCCGGGCATTGCGTTCAATGCCGAAAACGGCCGCAGGGAGGAACGGGATCGTATTGTAACGGAACTGAATGCATGGATGAATGCGCAGGCATGAGCGCCATATGGTACAATAGAGCGGTTGAATAACGTTAACAAACAAAAGAAAAGCAGAGGAGTATTTGGAGCAAGCATGAACCGGGAATTGATTGGTATCATCGGGGCAATGTCGGTGGAAATTGAAGATCTCAGGCTGGCGCTTTTAGACGCAAAAGAAGAAATCATCAGCGGTATGACGTTTTATACTGGCAAGCTCAATGGAAAAAATGTCGTTCTCGCATTAAGTGGGGTGGGGAAGGTAAACGCCGCCATGTGCGCGCAGACCATGATTTTAAGGTACGCCCCTTCCGCCATTCTCAATACAGGCGTCGCGGGCGGTTTGCAAAAAGGCGTTCGGGTCGGCGATATCGTCATCGCGGATGCCGTGGTGCAGTACGATGTGGATACTTC
>JAEXTB010000256.1 GCA_023453725.1 Bacillota bacterium
GTTTAACAGTGTACGCGCGCTTTCCTCTGTGGGAGGCTCACCCGGACGCTGGCGCTTGTAAATTTCAATGAGGCCTTCCTCCACGGAAGAGGTGCCGTCTTTTTGCAGCGTGAGAGTCAGGCGCTCATCCGCACCCAAAAGCTCTTCAATCTGCGCGTTGGTGCCATAGCCCAAAGCGCGAAGCAGCGCCGTGATATGTACCTTGCGCTGACGGTCAATTTTCACCCACAGCACTTCATTCGAGTCGGTTTCATACTCGAGCCATGCGCCGCGGTTGGGGATGACCTGGGTGGAAAAGAGCTGCTTGCCCACCTTATTGTCGATGGTCTTGGAATAATACACACCAGGCGAGCGGACAAGCTGGCTGACGATGACGCGCTCCGCGCCGTTGATAATGAACGTGCCCTGCTCGGTCATCAGCGGAAAATCACCCATAAAGACTTCCTGCTGCTTGACTTCGCCGGTTTCCTTATTAATGAGGCGTACAATAACCTTAAGAGGAGCCGAGTAGTTAACGTCCCGCTCCTTGCACTCTTCCACGGAATATTTTGGGTTGTTCCGGTCTATATAATAATCAATAAACTCCAGAACCAACTTCTCGGAATAATCCGTAATGGGTGAGATGTCGTTGAGTACCTCTCGAAGATCCTCCGCCAGAAACCGCTCGAATGAATTCTTTTGCACTTCGATCAGATCCGGCATATCCAGAACTTCGTTGATCCGAGAGAAGCTCATACGTGTCCGCTTCCCCATCTTCACCTCATGCACCATCGCGTTCACTCCTAACCGATGCATACGCATCAAAATCATTCAACTAAGAAAGTGCCCACTCCAAGCCCCGGTAAATGGGCGCATTTGCCAATGTACCGCTTGGAGTATTGCCAAACAAACAGCAATATAAACCCGTTTGCCGCACTTTCGCCAAAAAGGGAAAATGCGCACATCATCCCATACATGTGCAGTTTATAATAATATCATTGCTGCACACAAGTGTCAATATATATTTTCTTTCAGGAAACTTTATTTCCCTCTGCAAATCAGGGCTTACAGATCATTTCAATTTGGCGAATATCATCCTTCCCGCGGCCGTCTGCAGTACGCTTGTCACCACAGTCTCCACCGTTTCCCCGATGTAGCGTCGCCCGTTCTCCACGACAATCATCGTGCCGTCGTCAAGGTACCCTACGCCTTGGCCGGATTCCTTGCCTTCCTTGACGATTGCAAGTATCATTTCTTCCCCCGGCAGCACAACGGGCTTTATGGCGTTTGCAAGCTCATTGATGTTGAATACCGGCACGCTCTGTACGCTCGCCACCTTATTCAGGTTATAATCGTTGGTCACAACAACGCCGTTTAAGTCCTGCGCAAGCTTAAGAAGCTTCGCATCCACCTCCGCAATGTCCTCATAATCCCGTTCCTCGACATGCACCGTCATCGCGAGTTCTTTTTGCATCCGGTGCAGGATATCAAGCCCTCTGCGCCCGCGCCCGCGCTTTAGCGCGTCCGCGCTGTCGGCAATGTGCCGAAGTTCCTGCAGCACAAAGCCGGGCACGATGAGCCTGCCCTCCATGACGCCGGTCTGGCAAATATCGAATATGCGGCCGTCGATGATAACGGAAGTGTCCAGTATTTTCGGGCGTGCCATCATGCTGGCCCGTTCCCGCTTGCCGGAGGATTTGATCCAATCGGGCTCTGAGAGTTCGCTCCTGCGCCGCAAAGTAATGCTCACCCCAAGGTACCCGCATAAAACGTAGAGTACAACATTAATAAGGGCGGCAAGCCACGGCATGGGAATTCGGTTGACGAGCGTACCCAATAGAAGCGCCAAAAGAAGGCCGATAATCAGCCCAAGAACAGTGAAAAAGATATCCGAAAGGGGCATCCTTGAAAGGGTCTCCTCCGTGTTCCGAATGGCCCCGCCGATGGCATCTATGATTTTGGGTGAAAAAATAAAAAATATAATTCCAAATATAAGCGCACCCATTACATAGATCATCACCAGCGCCCAGGTCAAAAGCGAAACATGGATGCTTGTTGCGCCGAATGCCACAATGATGTTGTCCACCAGCGCAATCACTCCGCAGCCAAGCGCCGCGCCCAAAAGCGCAATGATGACGCGCAGCATCTTTCGTACCAAAGCATTCACCTCTTCATATTTGTTGATGATAAGAATCTATTCGCCCATTACGGCCAAAAACGCTTCTTCCTCCTTTCCGCTTGCAGCCACAAGCTCCGCAAGCAATACCTGTTTTGCGGTTAAAAACATCTTGCGCTCGCCCGCAGAAAGCCCGCGGTCCCGTTCGCGGCGGATGAGGCTCTTTACAACATCGGCCACGCCATAGATTTCGCCTAAGCGCAGCTTCTCCAAATTTTCTCTGTATCGCTGGTTCCAGTTGTCGCTTTCCGGCTGCACATCCTGCATGAGATAGACACGCACGCGCTCGCATTCCTCCGCATGGATGACCGGACGAAGTCCCACGTTTACAGCGGAATGCACGGGAACCATGGCCGTCATCTTCCCGAGCACAAAGCGCAGCATGTAGTACGCCTTGGTTTCGCCGAGCACTTCCTGTTCCTGTATCGCTTCAATTATCCCAACTCCATGCATCGGGTAACATACCCGCTCACCAACCCGGAACATGCGTACGCCTCCCTTCCGCAAATGCATAAGTTTCTATTCTTATGATAGCGCAAGAGAGGCGTAAATGTCAATAAACGCGTATTTTAACATAGTAGTTTTCCGTTTGTCAACGGTATTTTTCTTCTTCCATGTCCTTTACGCCCATGCTTTCCTCACCCCTGCCCTGTTCATCTGCCATACTCACAACTGCGCCCGGCAAGCGTCAGGGAACAAGCCCGTTAGCGCCAACCAGGTTGTCCTTGGCGGAACCGGTCTTGCGGTCAAGATAAAACCGGGTGATCTCTTCAATGGCAGGACCGCCCGCTTTTGAGCCGGACAAACCGTAAGGCAGACAGGTGACGATGACAATCTCCGGGTTATCACGGGGCAGCAGCGTAACAAACCACGCGGTATTTTCAATATCCACGTTGTTGGATGCGGAAATCTGCGCCGTACCGGATTTTCCTATGATCTGGGAAAGGTACCCGGTCTCTTCATCGCGGAACTCTTCGGTAAACGCCTGCGCCGCAGTACCGCGGTCCTCCGGCGATACCACGCCCTTTAACCCTTCGCGGATCGATTGCCAGTATTCATCCGGGGCTTCTATCTTATTATATATTGTAGGCTCGTAGAGCTTTACAACAGCGCCGTCCTCATCCAAGATACGGTCGACAATATGTACATCATAGACCGTACCGCCGTTGCCAAACGTCGCCGCATAGCGCGCGATTGCAATGGGCGTGGTCAATGTGGACGCTTGCCCGATGCCGGAACGGATGGTCATTGTCGGCTTCCATTGTAGCTCAGTGAGCATGGAGCTGATGTCATTGACCCAGTTTTGCGCCAGCGTAATGCCGATGGGCAGACCCAGTTCCTCATTGAGAATGCGCCGGATATCCGGACCAAACTGTGTATTGGAAACGCCGGTCTGCAGCTTCAAAAGTTCTTCCGCGCAGGATTCAACCGCCTCCTGCTCCACTTCCATCGCGCGGCCCGCGAGGATTTGTTTTAGGTAATTGATAATCGCCTTGTACACATAATTGGGCAGGCTGCTTTTTTGCTGGCCGACAGACAGTTTGTTGTCATAAAGCACGCTCTGCCCGCCAACGTGGCTTGTGAGTTCCCCCGGAAGCTCAATGCCTGTGGCTGTGCTCAGCCCCAGCTTTGTAGACCACTCATCGAGTTTTTCAATACCCAGCCTTTCGGCTACGGTAAAGAAAAAGTAGTTGCAGCTTTTTGTCAGCGCCTTGGAGAGGTTCAGGTTCTGGTGGTCCGCAAGTTCGCTTCCGCTGGTCGCCCAGCAGTGCGGCGCGTTCTGGGTAATCGCCACTTGTTTCCCATTCACGTCTGTTTCATAGAGGATGTACGGGCCTTGATCGGAAATCTCAGTGGAGGTGGTGATTTTCCCTTCCATCAACCCCGCAAGACCGGTCGCCATTTTGAATATGGAGCCGGGCGCCAGGCGGGAGGCAATGGCACGGTTGAGCGTGGGCATGCCGGACTCTTCCCCGAACAGCGTCTCGGCGTCCTGGGAGGACAACCCCGCAATGAACGTATTGGGGTCAAAAGACGGATACGAAGCCATCGCAAGCACCTTCCCCGTGTGGATGTCGAGCACCACGATACTGCCTGTCTCCGCCATTTTAATTTTGGTAAGATCGGAGCGGTTTTTTAAATATTTCTCCTGATTCCCTGCAAGCGCCTCTTCTTCGTAAGTACGGATTTTTTCAATCGCGTTCTTGAGCGCGGCTTCCGTTACCGTTTGCAGCGGGAGGTCTATGGTAAGCATGACGTCGTCCCCGTTGGAGGCCGCCGTTTTTTCCAAAGAACGGGTAATGGTGCCGCTTTTGTTCTTTTCTATGGTTTGCGTCCCGCGCTGCGCGCTCGTATTTGACGTAAGATACTTTTCCATGGTCTTTTCTACGCCGGATACGCCGATATAATCGTTATACGAATACCCCATTTTGGTCATATCGATAACGGGCTGGTTGTTTTCGTTTTTACCGAAAATATCCGAAATACCGTTGTAATCCTGTGCAGCGTAACCCATGCGCTGCATGCCGTCCTCGGTCATTTCATCAGTCACCTGCCGCCCGAGGTACCCTAGAATATGCGCCGCGGTCGTGCCCCAGGGATACACGCGCGAGGTGCTCTGTACCGTCTGTATGCCTAAAAGCTCGCCTTTTCGCATGTCCAGCTGCGCCACGACCTCCATGGGCACATTGAACGCGATTGTCCCCGGTTCATATGCGCGCCATTTGTTCAGGTTGACCTCCTGGCGGATGGATATGACTTTGATCGCTTCGGAAAACGGAAGCTCCTCGGGTATTTTCCAGGACTCCCTGAGTTTTCGGTAAGCCTCTGCGGCTGTAATCCATGTGCTCGGGTCTTTTTCATCTTTCATGTAAAAGCCCATGACGCTGCAAAAGTTTTTATAGCGCGCTGTCTTCCCCATTTCGGAGGTAACGCCCCAATCATAGTACAGCTCGCCGTTTTCATCCATGCGGATATACGAGGTATCGATGACTGTTCCGCCGCCGTCTTCGATGATGGAAATGGCATCTAAAAGCGATTCGGTGTAGAGCGCGCTGTCCGAGTCGGAGCGACGCTCCGGGTCGCGGTAGAACTGCACATTGTAACTTGTGGCGTCATACGCAAGCGGGATGCCGTTCCTGTCCAGAATACGCCCGCGCGCACCCGTTGTATACATGGTGCTCGTGCTCAGGCTTGCAGCGGTTTTTGCGTATGTCTCGCCTTCTGCCAAAGTAAGGTTCCCAAGCTGCATAATAAGCGCCACCATCATCACAAGCAGGGCAAGCGCCAAAATTGCAAATCTTCCTTTTGCCTTGTTCTTCATGAAACATCCTTTCCTATCCTAGGGGAGGGCTCTTGCCCATCAATGGCTCAGGCGGTCAAACTGCCTGCGCTTGACCTGGCGGGCAAGCTGCGGTTTTAACGCAATATGGATCAGCGCGCACAGCACGCCCGTCATAATGGCGCTGGGCAGGATATACCGAAGCACAATTCCCGCAAACGGAAACTGCGCGCCGCCGGATACCTTGATGAGCGCAAGCACGAAATCCTTAACAAACCCCGCAACCGACGCCGCAGCGGCAGGCACAATCAGATTATCCGCGTAAAACTTCTTGTAGAAAAATCCGGCGCAAAGGCCCGCGACCATGTAAAGCGCGCCATATAGTCCCAGGCTGGTTCCAAAGAAGAGATCCATCACAAGCCCGCCGATGACCCCGTACACTGCGCCAAACATGGAGCCCTGCAAAACACCAAAGCTCACCGCCGCGGCAATCATGGCATCCGGCCGTATATCAAAGAGGTTGATGCGGGCGAACACGACTGAATCCAGTTGAATACAGATCAGCATTGCCACAAACGCGGTCAGCTTTTTATTCATTGGGGCCCTCCGTCTCCGGCATGCCGATGACGACCATCATTTCTTCCAAATGCCGGAAGTCTACGGTTGGCTGTACGATCGCGTTGCTGCCGCTGTCATTTGAGCGGCTGACAGAAATGACCTCGCCCACCAACAGGCCTTTTGGGTAGAGCCCGCCAATACCGCTCGTCACAATCTTGTCCCCCGGAATCAGGTCGCTGTCGGAAGGGAGATAGTATAGCTCCAGCTTGTCCGCGTCGTTTCCCGCTTCAAGCATGCCGCGCACCATGCCGGAGTCTCTCGTGCGCTCCACCATAACGCTCACGCTCACGCTTGAATCGATAATGGCGACCACCTTGCTCCAGGTTGCGCCCACATCGGTCACATGCCCCACCAGGCCGTTCGCGTTGACAACAGGCATATTCTTTTCCACGCCCTGGCTGCGCCCAAGGTTGATGGTGAACGTATCAAACCATATCCCCTGGCTTCTGCCAATGACGCTGCCCGTTACATAGGTAAGATCGGGCGTGCTGTCCGCAAAGGCAAGCAGCTGCTTCAACCGCTCGTTTTCCGTACGCAGCGAGTCCATTTCACTTAACGATTGTTCCAATTGTGAAACATATACCTTAAGTTGCTGGTTTTCCACATCCGCGTCGGTGGTATTGAGCAAATTCTCCATAAAGGAAACAATCGAGTCCGAGGCGCGCGAAGCAAACGACTGTACGGGCTGCAGCACCGTACCCACCGTGCTTTCCACGAATGTGAGCGTACGGCCGCCCGATGTCAGCGCGGCAAGCAGCAGCAGCAATATAACCGCGACCATCGCGATGAGCAGTGGCTTGTTTTCCAGCAGTCTGCGCATGAATACGCCTCTCTATATGCGCCAATACACACCCGGCGCATTATCTTCCTCATTATAGCATATGGCGAAGCTCCCGCAAGCAGGAGGCCGAAAAGGTTTACAGGGGGGACATAATCCTAGCCCGCAGGAAGTCCTGCGGACTTCTTGCGGGTTCCTTTAGGTTAAAAGTGCGCTTTCACGCACTTTTCTCCTCAAATCTGACGCACATGTCGTCAGATTTGATTATATGTGGGAGGATCGCGATCCCCCACACCCCTAAGGCGGTAATAAGCAGAATGTGCAGCCACTTCCGGCTGCACATCTTATTCTCTTACTTATTAAATGTACTATCTATGCACAGTTACACCGCACGGCTGCGGTAATAGGAGATGTTTTCCACCGCGATGCGCGCGCCTTCCACCACGCAATCCAGAGGTTCGGGCGCAAGGTAGGCCATAATGCCCGTCTCGGAGGCAAACAGTTCAGGCAGTCCGTTTAAAAGCGCGCCGCCGCCGGTCAGGCAGATGCCCCTGTCATAAATATCCGCGGAAAGCTCCGGCGGCGTTACGGAAAGCACCTCGCGCACACAGGAGAGTATGGTCAGCACCTGCGGCAGAATTGCGCGGTAAATTTCCATGCCGGAAAGCGTGAGCGTACGCGGCAGCCCTGAGGAAAGCTCACGCCCGCGCACTTCCAGTTTGCGTGTGGAACCTGGAAGCGCCGATCCCAGCCCAATCTTGATTTCTTCCGCCGTGCGCATGCCAATGGACAACCCATAGGTATGCCGTACATATTCCATAATTCCCTGGTTGATATGCGTACCGCCTGCCCGGACGGAGTGCTTTTCCACCACGCCGCCCAAAGCAAGCACGGCAGCATCCGTTGTCCCGCCGCCAATGTCTACCACCATGGACCCCGCGGCTTCTTCCACCGGAAGCCCTGCGCCGATTGCCGCCGCTACCGGCTCATCCAGCAGAAACGCGGCCCGTGCGCCCGCGTTGCGGGCCGCATCTTCGAGCGCGCGCTTTTCCACCTCCGTCACACAGCCGGGCACGCAGAGCACGGCGCGTACGCCGGCGCGGCGCGCGAAATTTCCCATTGATTTCTCTAAAAAATGCCGGAGCATTGCTTCACACAGACGAAAGTCCGCCACTACGCCATCCTGCAGCGGATGCACAATTTGCACCGCGCCAGGCGTCCTGCCAAGCATACTGATGGCGTCATTTCCTACGGCAATGATGCGCTTCTCCTTGTCGAGCGCAACCGCGCTCGGCTCCCGGAGCACAATACCATAGTCCCTGCGCGCAATCAGCGTATTGACCGTTCCCAGGTCAATGCCAACGTCACGGCTGAACAGCCCAGCAAATCCCAATGCCATACCTGACTTCCTCACTTTCAAGCCCGGCCCGATGCCGCCGGGGCGCTTCCAATATTTCATCATGGGTGTACTATATGGAAGTATTGCCAAGAAGAGCATGGTTTCATACACAAAACAGCTGCGGGGTGATAAAAACAAATCACAGACATATGAAAGTCTCGTGTGAATTGTATGGATTTTTTTACTGATTATGCGGCAAATCCTATGCGAAAATGAAACAATTTAAGAATAGCCTCCTGTATCTGGCACTTTTTTCGTCGCTTCCATAGCAAACATGACTGCTTTTGTAAATTACGATCTAAAAAGTCAAAGGTATGCAAAAAAGGAATGGACATTGTGAATATACATGTGTTAAGGTATTCAGTGATTAATCGTAAAGATGGAGAATTATGAATAAAACACGTCTTCTCAACAGGTTCCTGCGCTATGTTGCCTGCGAAAGCGAGACGGGTAACGAAAAGGCATTCTGCGACCTGATGGAACAGGAACTTCTCCATTTGGGAATGCAGGTGGTGCGGGATGACGTCTCCTCCAAATGCGGCTCAAACGGATATAATATTTATGCAAGTCTTCCCGGAACCGGCGAACCGCTGCTTTTAAGCGCACACCTTGATACCGTATCTCCCGGCAGCAATATTGAACCGGTCATTGAGAACGGAGTAATTCGTTCTGCTGGAAATACCATTTTGGGCGCGGATGATAAATCCGGCGTCGCATCCATTGTCGAAGCAATCGAAAGCGTAATTGAACACAATACAACCCACCGTCCTGTAGAAGTGCTCCTTTCTGTCTGTGAAGAAGCCGGTCTTTTGGGTTCCAAACATGCGGATTATTCCCGCATCCGCAGCAAACAGGCCATCGTATTGGACAGCAGCAAAAACGGGTCCATCATCAACCGTGCCCCCGCCAATGTGCACCTGCATGTTGAAATCAAGGGCAAGGGCGCCCACGCAGGTATTTCACCGGACAAAGGCATTCACGCGCTCAAAGCCGCTGCGCTTGCGGTGGCCTCCATTCCCTGCGGGTTTGTGGATGAAAGCAGCGTGATGAACGTTTCAAACTTCCTTTCCCCCGGCAAAACCAATGTCGTCCCCGAACACGCTTCCTTTGATATGGAGATTCGCTCCTTTGAGGAAGACCTGCTGCAGACGCATATCACAAATGCCAAAAACGCCGTCAAAACCGCCTGTGAGACGGTTGGGGCCCAATACGCCATAACACAGGAGCGTCATTCGGATGTGCTGTATGTCCCCGAAACCAGCTCGCTTCTAATCGATCTTGTCAATGTCTTTTCAGAGCTTGGCGTTGAGATCAACATAGACCGCACCTACGGCGGTTCTGACGCGACATGGCTCTTCTATCACGGGATCGACGCGCTCAATGTCGGCACAGGCATGTGCGACGCGCACTCGCTTACCGAGCATATTGCAATTGCCGATCTTGAACGGACCGCCCGCATGGTCGAGCGGATGATCACCGTTTTCTAGGTAACATTTTGTGGTTTCTTCCGCCCCGAACAGGGACGGTTGAATAAAACACTCTTTTTAAGGAGGAACAAGTTTATGTCCAAAAAGCTGATTTGCCTGGTCATGGCAGCGTTGATGGTATTTGCCGTCGTCGGTTGCCGCGCGGCTGAGCCCGCAGCCGAACCCGCACCCGCAACGGAAGCCCCCGCCGCCACCGAAGCGCCTGCCGCGGAAGAACCCGCTGCATCCGAGGCGCCCGCCGTTCCCGCCTATAAGATCGGTATCATCACCGGTACCGCTACCCAGGGCGACGAGGAAATCACCCAGGCCAACATGATGAAGGAAAAGTATGGCGATATGATCGTCACCTCCACCTATCCTGACAACTTCACCACCGAGACCGAAACCGTCATCTCCAACGCAGTTGCGATGGCGTCTGATCCCGAAGTGAAGGCCATCGTTTGGTGCCAGGCTGTCCCCGGTACGGCTGCCGCCATCGATAAGGTCCGCGAAACCCGCCCGGATATGGTGTTCATCGTCGGTACCCCCGGTGAAGACCCGGCCGTCATCAACACCAAGGCCGACATCGTATTCCAGATTGACGAACCCGCTATCGGCATCACGCTGCCGGTACAGGCCGCCAGCCAAGGCGCAAAGACATTCATCCACTATTCCTTCCCCCGCCACATGAGCTATGCAACCATCGTTGCACGTCATGAGAACCTCAAGAAGTATTGCGCAGAAAACGGCATTGAGCTCGTTGACGTAACCGCTCCCGATCCCACGGGCGACGCTGGCATCACCGGCGCCCAGCAGTTCATCCTTGAGGACGTCCCCCGCCAGATTGCAAAGTATGGCAAGGATACAGAGTTCTTCAACACCAACTGCGGTATGCAGGAGCCTCTCATCCGTGCGGTGTTTGAAAACGGCGGCATTTACTCCCTGCAGTGCTGCCCTTCCCCCTTCCACGCTTTCCCGAGCGCGCTCAATATCGACATGACCGGCCATGCCGCGGATGTTGATTACATGATGGCGCAGATCCAGGCAAAGGTTGACGAAGCCGGTATGAACGGCCGCGTTTCCACCTGGGGCGTTCCCTGCAACATGCTCTTCGTAGAAGCTGGCGTTGAGTACGCCAAGAAGTATTGCGAAGGCCAGACCAACGGCGTGCTCGATGACGAAGTGCTGCGCGCAACCGTTGCGGAATGCGCAGGCGATATCAAGATGACGCTGAACCTCTATGAAGAAAACGGCGTTGTTGCGAAGAACCATTACATGGTTACCGCTGATTACGTCACGTTCTAAATTGGTTATTTCTCTACATGTAACACAGCAGCCCTAGCTGCACCCGCCGGCCTGCACGAAAACATGCAGGTCGGCGGTTTTATGGATAAATCCGTATTTTCCCATCTTTTGCACAATTCACATCATAAAGGGGGTATGGACTTGGATACCCAATATGTCCTGAAAATGGACAACATCTCAAAAGAGTATTACGGAAACCGCGTATTGAAAAACGTCAATCTCAGCGTAAAGCCGGGCGAGATCCACGCGCTTATGGGCGAGAACGGTGCCGGAAAATCCACGCTGATGAACATACTTTTCGGCATGCCGGTCATCCACACAACGGGCGGATTTTCCGGTACCGTCGAAATTGGCGGCGCGCCTGCTTTAATTGATACGCCGCTCAAAGCGATGGAGGCCGGTATAGGCATGGTGCA
>JAEXTB010000006.1 GCA_023453725.1 Bacillota bacterium
GTATGGTCTTGAGAATTTCCAGGGAGCCTTTTCCATAGTACAAATCCCGGGGCAATGTGAAACGTGCCATATCCGATCCTCCTAAAATTTCATATCTACGCGTATTACGCGCTGTATTTGAACGCAAAGCACACCTTGTGCTACGTTTGTTATTTTATCAACAAAGTATGCATGGCGGAAATGCATTTGAGATATATCGATATATATTTATCGATATATCTATATCGATTGAAAGCATAAAGAATAGAAAAGCGCCCGCAAACGGACGCTCAAAGACTAATATAAATAAGTATAACTATCAATGGTAGAAACCGCTTTTTAGTTCATCGCGCACGGCATACAGCCGCTCTAAAAACGCTTCTTCCTGCGGATTAAACTGATATCCCTTTGCAGTGAGCAGTATATCTTTGCAGGTGTGGTCCATAACGTTGCATTTGCGCTGCACAAGGCCGTATCGTTCCAGGTAAGCGTTGGGTACCGGGGAAACCCACATATAGGTTCCTGTCACGTTTGTGAGCAGGTCGTACTGGCTGCCTCTTTCATACACATAAATGCGCTTTCTTGCGTGGGGAGAGGGTTCGTCCTGCTGCTGCGTCTGATTATGGGACAGGTATGGCACGCTGACGTCCCCGTGCGTGATTTCAATGTATTCACAAAGCGCATCGTAGGAGACGTGTTCCTCACAAGCCAAGGGATGCGTTTTTGACATCAGCGCCACATACTCGTATTCCCATATCGGCTGGTGGTGCAGCTGCTTTTCCTGCAGAAAATTCAGAAAGTAGCTTTCATATACCGTCTGATACCGGATAATCCCAAGATGAAACTCGCCTGAAGATACATGGCTGATGGCCTGCATGGAGTTTGTCTCATTAAAATTGGCGTCGATCTCCTTGGCCATATCGAGCCCTGCGATATACTGGGAAAACGCATAAGAGATATAGCTTCCGCGGGGCACGCAGATGGAAAAGCGCTGCCTGTCGTTGTTGGCAGGGCGGTAGTGCTTTTCCATCTCCTCAATCTGTGTAAGAATATTGCGGGCGTATTGTAAAAATTCTGCGCCCTGTTTGGTGGGCAAAACCCCTTTTGTGCTGCGTTTAAAGAGCAGAATACCAATGGATTCTTCAAGCTCTTTGATTGCTTTGCTCAAATTCGGCTGGCCCATATAAAGATTTTCCGCCGCCTGCGTAATGGAGCCGGTGCGTTCCACTTCCACGGCATAGCGCAAGTGAAGCATATTCATTGGCATACCCCCTTAATGTTCATCGATCACGGGCAGCATTTTTTTCTTTAAATGCTTGCTTAATAAGGCCAGAGAGGCGGCCATGTTTTCATTGTGTACCAGAATGTGTTCCGGTACGCGCAAATGCACCGGCGCAAAGTTCCATATGGCAAGTATGCCGCCTTCTGCGAGCTGATCGCATACCTGCTGGGCCGCAAGCTTGGGGACTGCGATAATACCGATGCGGATGTGCATGCGCGCGCAAAGCTCGGTGAGCTTTTCCACCGGGAGCACCGTCGTCCCGCGCAGCGTTGTTCCATATACGTCAGGGTCGGAATCAAACGCGGCAACAATACGCAGCCCGTAATGTTCAAATCCTTTATAGGAGAGCAGCGCCCGGCCAAGCGCACCGACACCGACAAGCACGGCGTCCTCCGTATCCGTATAGCCCAAAAAGCACTCCATATCTCGTATCAGTTCGTTTACGGAATACCCTGTTTTAGGGCGCCCGCCGCTTTCACTCACCAGGGCGAGATCCTTTCGCACCTGGACTTCGTTAAGGTGAAACTCCCGCGCGATCATCGGGGCAGAAATGGAGGTTTCGCCCTGCGCCTTTTGCGCGCGCATATACTCCAAATAAAATGGCATACGAGAAAGAGCCTGTTTGGAAACCTGTATGGGCTTCTTTGTGCGATCGTCCACGGAAAAGCCCTCCTTATCGATATGATTATATCGATATTATTATACCGATAGGCGGGTTGTCAACAAAAAAAGCGCCAGAGGCGCTTTTTTCGGATAAAGCCGCTATTACTTGGCCCTTTTTGAATACCGCCAAATGGACAGCGCATAAAACACCAGAGCAGAGCCGACCAGTATAAGGATGCTGGTCAAACCCGTCATGTAAGTATCTCCCATTTTAAACAACACGCCCATTTCCTGCTGGAATCCTTCCACCATTTCGGCAGGCGCGCCTGCAAACACGGTCTGCATGGGCGCTTCCATCATCACCTGGCGCAGCAGCAGCGCGGCATGGGAGACCGGGAATATTTTAATGACAAACTGAATACCTTCGGGCAGCATGCCGATGGGGATATAGATGCCCGTCAAAAACCCGATCAGCGTGCCGATGATGCTGCTTGCCGTGCCAAACGCGTTGTTGCTTTTAAAGAAAGAGATCAAAAACGAAACCATCGCCGTATTGCACAACGCCGAAAGCAGCAGCAGCAGGAGCATTTTTATCAGGGACCCGAACGGGAGAAACGCACCGCCGCCCCCTACAATATAGAGCTCCGCCAGCACGAATGTGATGAGCGTCATAATGACGCCCACCGTAAACGAGGATAAAATGTATCCGCCCGCAATCTGACTGTTGCGGATGGGGGAGGCGCTGAAATCCTTAATGAGCTTGTGCGCGCGGTCATCCACCATTGTACCGAATGCGCCCATGGTTGTCGTCATGGAGGTGACCGCAAGTAGCCCCGCCATAATCCAACTGTCCATCAACGGTTTTGCGCCCGGCATATCCGGCAGGTTCTGGAGCCATACGTCGCCCAAAAAGAGCACGTACATGCCGATGATAATGAACACCGCAAGCAGGGAAAAGAATACCGATGCCCTGTCACGGAAAAATACCTTCAGGTTTCTGCTTACAAATGCCCTCATTGCCGGATCTCCTTTCCGGTGATGCCGATAAACGCGTCATCCATTGTGCCGTTCAATACTTCAAACCCACCGATATAAGGCTTTGCGCGTTCCAGCAGCGGAAACGCTTCCATGGTGGAGCCAATTTTGATCACAAGACGGTCGGATATTTTGGTATACGGCAGCTTCATTTCTTCAAGAACTGCGGTCAGCTTTTCTTCGTCCAAGGGGAAGAGCTTTACAAGGTCGCTTGCGTACTGCTCCCGGAGTGCGGTCGGCGTGCCTTTTGCGGCAATTTCGCCGTTGTCTATCACAATGACGTAATCGGCTTCGGCCGCTTCTTCCATATAATGTGTGGTCAGAAATACCGTCATGCCAGTATCCTTTTGCAGACGCTGTATACTTTCCCACACGTTTTTGCGGGTCTGCGGGTCAAGGCCGGTCGTGGGTTCATCTAAGAACAGAATTTTTGGCGTGTTGATAAGCGCCCGCGCAATGTCAGCGCGCCGCTTTTGTCCGCCGGAAAGCTTGCCGTACGGCCGCTTGATAAAATCTTTCACCGCAGCGGCGTTTGCGGCCCAGTTTACGGCCTCATTGAGCTTTGCGCGGGTTTTGTGATAAAAACTGCCGCGCACGCGCAGATTTTCTTCTACCGTAAGCAAAGGATCCAGCAGATGGTCCTGAAACACCACGCCGATTGCGGAACGGATAGCGGCATCCTGTGTTCCAAGCGTATGCCCATCAATGGTTACAGCACCGGAATCTGCCTGCAGTATGGTGCAAAGGATATCAATGGTTGTGGATTTTCCCGCGCCGTTGGGGCCTAAGAAGGCAAACAGCTTGCCGGATTCCACATAAAAATTGATACCCTTTACCGCTTCTACCGATCCGTAGGACTTTTTCAGCCCTTCTACCTCAATGATCTTTTCCATGCAAGACCCCTTTAATTTGAGCAATAGTTTTCCTTCCGCCCTGCTCAAAACATTGGTAATATTTTTACATAAAACAAATTGGTAATCAAGTAAAATGTATGCATTTGGAAAGACACTCTGTGACTTATTCACATTGGCTGATGCATGCATTTGATATACTGTAAAAAGAACAGGAGGGGTGTACAATGCAAAACAGAAAGAAGCTGGGCGTTACTCTACTTGCAGCCGTTGCAGGCGGCGGAGGCGGGTTTTTATATTATTATTTCATCGGTTGCACCGGCGGAGCCTGCCCCATCACGGGAAATCCGGTGATATCTACCGTTTACGGCGCCATATTGGGCATACTCATAGCTGTCATCCTGCTGCCTGGTGAAAAAAACAGCAAGAAAGAGTAGAGGATCATACAGGAAAAGCGCGCCCTTTTGGGGCGCGCTTTTTTATTGCACGGTTGTGAAAATCAATACTTGTCCAGCGCGATGGCGAAGGAACGATTGGGCATAGACACGGGGGAGGGCGCGTACGAGTAGCTTACGGGCGATGCATCCACAGGCTCATATGCAGCCGGTCCTTCGCCTTTGAGCCGTATCTTGCCGATCAGCTCCTTGAGCATAAGCGCCTGCCCGGAAAGCTCCTCACTTGCTGCAGCGCTTTCCTCCGCCGTTGCGGAGTTGTTCTGCACCACGCTTGCAATCTGATCAATACCGACTGTGGTCTGGGCAACCGCCGTTGCCTGCGCATTGGACGCTTCAGCAATTTCGTTGACGAGTTTTGTAACGTTCTCGGCCTTTTCCACAATCGCGTCCAGGGACTGTTCGGTGGCTGTCACCATATGCGTGCCATTGCCAATGGCGCGGATGGCGTTTTCAATGAGCGCAGTGGTGTCCTTGGCGGCCTCCGCGCTCTTTGCTGCAAGGTTTCGTACCTCCTCCGCCACCACGGCAAAGCCTTTGCCCGCCGTACCCGCACGGGCAGCTTCCACGGCGGCGTTGAGCGCGAGAATATTGGTCTGGAACGCAATGTCATCGATGGTCTTGATGATCTTATTAATCTGGTTCGAGGTCTGAGAAATATCGCTCATTGCCGTAACCAGCTGCTCCATCTGTTGCTGCCCGTTTTCAATTTCACGTGTCGTTTCCGCAACCATCCGGTTGGCGCGTTGGGCGTTTGCGGCATTCCCCTTAATTTGCTCGGAAATTTCATTGATCGTAGCGGAAAGCTCTTCTATGGAGCTTGCCTGCTCGGTCGCGCCCTGGGAAAGCGCCTGCGCGCCGCTTGCAACCTGGTTGGACCCGCTTGCGACCTGATCGGAGGATTGCTGAATTCGCAGGAACATCGCATTGAGCGAGGCAAGGATTGTTTCCAGGGAAGCCTTGATGGGCGCAAAATCCTTATGATATTCCATTGTGACGCTTGCTGTTAGGTTGCCTTGCGCCATATGCCCAAGCACTTCCGATATATTGCCGATATAGCCGCGCAAATTCTCAATGAGAATTCGTGTGCTGTCGGCCAGAGACCCCAGCTCATCCTTGGATTGATAGGAGAGCGTTACATTTAGCTCACCTTCGGAAAGCCGCTTTGTCGCCTGCTCAATTTCGCGCAAAGGCCTCGTGATGCTGCGGATGATATAGACGCTCAGAAGCACAGCTATTACAAACGTGACGCAGGTAATTCCAATGACGAGCAATGTCGCCATGTTTTGTGCTGCCTTGGCATCGTTGTAAAATGTATCGGCGCGCTCAGCGTCATTGAGATAGACTTTTTCAATGGTATCGCGCAGGGATTGTGCCTTGGGCGCATATTCCTGCCGGTACAGTGCCAGCGCTGCGTCTCCCTGGCGGGCAAGTATCAGCTCCACAATCTTGCCGCGCACGCCGGCGGCCAGGGTGGCTTCATCATTGAACTGTTGTACCAGATCTTCATTGCCAATGAGGACTTCGGAAAGCGTCTTCCTTACGCTGGTAAGTTCCGTTACGGAATTGTCCACAGAATCCAAATAGGCCTGCGCTTCCGCTTCGTTGTCAGCGATGCTGGCGTTGATAAGATTTTTTTCAATTTCATGCAGCAGACGCCGGATGCTCATCGTCTGGATGGAGGATACATACGAATTGTCATGGAACGTGGTGAATTCGCTCGATACTTTTTCGAGGTTGAGCATTCCAATAAGCAATGCACCCAAAAAAAGTACAATAATGACGGTGAATGCCAGGGTAAGCTTCTTGGGAATCGACAGATTTTTCATAGTATTCTCTCCTCATTTCATAGCAAATAAGCCATCCGACGGCAACAGCTTCGGAGGATTTTAAAAGGCAACGCCCTTCCTGCTTCTGTTGGCTATATGGGAAGATGGAAAATTGCGCTGTTATCTTATTAGGCACATTTTGTCGAATTCAAACACAATTATTAAGTTATTCGTAAACTTTTTTAGGTTCGATACATGTAAATTGTGCCAATGACAACTGCTCCAAATAAAAAAACGGCCAATCGCCGCGTGTGTGGACGATGGAGCCGTTCATGAAAATCGCTGGGTTATGCTTTTTAAAAAGATAGAAGTGATCGCTTATGCAAAATATGCGAGCAGCGCGTCAAACATGCCCTTAGCGCAGGCGTTTTGGTAATAGGCGCGGTTGAGACGCACATCTTCAAGCGGGTTTGAAAGGTACCCAAGCTCTGCCGTTACCACGGGCCGCTCGGACCAATTAAACCCTGTCTGGTCCGCCTTCACGAGGATGGATAGTTCCTTTGCGCCTGTCGCCTTGCTGATGCTTTGAAGCATGAGTTGACCAAGGCGCAGGCTGTTTTCCGCAATGTACGGGGTGGTGAGGGCTGAGGGGGCAAGCACATGCACGCCATTGGCGGAGGGATCTTTGCTTGAGTCGCAGTGAATACGCACCCAGCAATCCACACCTGCCTGATTCATTGCCTGCGCGCGCTCTGCATTTGATAACTGCACATCGCTTTCCGTACGCAGCATATATACGGCAGCGCCTGCCCCTTCAAGCAGTGTCTGCAGCTTCTTTGCAATAATAAGCGTTGTTTCATATTCCGGTATCTTCGTTTTTACGCCGATTGCCCCCGCGCTCATGCGCTCCTTCATGCGGGAGGAGCCGGGTGCAACAGGTTCATAAGATGGGTCTGGGGTTAATTGGTGTCCGGGATCAATGCCGATTTTTTTTCCGGAAAGCGGGAGAAGGCTCAAGTCTTTTTCCGGCGCTGAAGAGGAAGTAGTTGCAACCGCGTTGGTTGCATAGGCAGCGTTGAAGGCCTCAACGGTCAGCGGGCCGCAGGTGCCATCGGGTTTTACCCCAAGCCTTGTCTGCAGGCGTTTTACGGCAAGGGCTGTCTGCGCCCCATACCTGCCATCCGACGCGAATGTATAGTAGCCAAGCTCAATCAGATTTTTCTGCAGAATTGTTACGTTCTCCCCGCTTGAACCAATGCGTAGGTACGCTTCGGGGAGGGGGGTGACAGCAAAAGCGGTGCCTGCAAAAGAGAACAGCAGCAGCAACGCGAACAGAGCATATATGGTTTTTTTCATGCGCATGCGCATGGAACTGCCTCCTTGTATACAGCCGCGGCCATTCTGTTGGAGTATATGCAGAACATGCACGGAAATAGCGGATCGACTGCAAACGCCTTAATTCGTATTTTAGCATCCGCAGGTTTGGTTTAAAAGGACAAAACCTTAAACAATGTGTGAATTACGCAAGCCGTTTCTCTTCGTGGATATATGGAATAAGTGCAGGGTATCTATTGGGCAGAATTTGTTGTAAAATTAACATATTGGTTGAAAAAGGGGGAACGCCTATGCAATACCGTATCAGCGAGGTGGCGCAGCTGTTGGGTATTACAACGGCAGCGCTGCATTTTTTTGAAAAAGAAAAGATCATCGCGGTAAAGAAGCGAGAGAATGGCTACCGGTATTACGATACGGGCGATCTGTTTCGGCTGCTTTCCTATGAAAAGTATCGTTCCATGGGGTATCCGCTCAAATCCGTACTGCGGCAGTTTGAGCAGGAAACCGATAACCGCAGGGAGATACTTGAGCGTATGCAGCGGCAGCAGGACCATGCGCTGCAAATGGCTGCGTACTACCGCGGCATTGCGGACGCCATGGAGGAGCATCTAACCGGCATACGGGCAATCGACGCGCTGCTCAACCGCTATGAGCTTGCCTGTTCGCCCGATATGGTGTTTTTATATGATTCCTCTTGCGGGTGGATTTCCAAGGACCAAGACATACAGCTTGCCATGCAGGAATGGATCAAGGCCATGCCATATACGCGCCTTTCCTTTGCGGTGTGTAAAAACGCCATGCGGGCGGACCCGTGCAGGTCGGGAGCCCTTGGGTACGCCATACGGCGGGAGCACGCGCTTGAAGAAGGGCTGCCCTTGGAGAAGACGCGCTCGCTTCCATCTGCAGACTGCCTGCATACCATAGTTGCTACCGACGAATCCTTTTTAGTCGATCCCTCCACAGCATTTGAAGGTCTTCTCTTGGAAGCGCGCAGGCGCGGGCTTACGTTGGCAGGCAGCCCCTGGGGGACGGTGCTCCTGGTGGAAATCCGTCCGGACAAGGGGTTAAGACCTTATCTGGAGTTATGGCTGCCTGTTAAGTTATAAATTTATCAAATTATGCTTGAGTCGATAGTAACTTTATACTTTATACTTTGCGGTGTGCCGATCTGGCACACCGCATTTTTGTAAGGAGGTTGGGGAATTTGAAAAGGACTGGTATTTTGGCACTGCTTCTCGCGGTGCTCATGGTGTTCGGCGTGGCTTGCGCGCCCGCCGCAGCGCCTGTTGAAGCAACACAGGCGCCTGCGGAGACGCCTGCTGCAACCCAAAGCGGCGCTTATACGCCCGGCGTATATACGGCATCCGCCAAGGGCAACAACGGGGATGTGAAGGTGGAAGTAGAAGTCTCAGCAACCGAAATCGTCAGCGTAAAGGTTGTGGAGCATCAGGAAACGCCGGGCATCAGCGACAAGGCGATTTCAGACCTTCCGGCGGCGATTGTAGCCGCACAGGGACTGGGCCTGGATACTGTCTCCGGCGCGACATTTACGAGCAAGGCGATTTTGGAAGCAGTTGCTGCGTGTATGGAACAGGCAGGTGCTGATGTGGAAGCGCTCAAGGCAATTTCCGGCGATAAGACCGCGCAGGCTGCCGATGAGACGCTTGAAGCGGACGTTATCGTGATCGGCGCAGGCGGCGCGGGCATGGCGGCGGCTGTGCAGGCAAACCAGGATGGCGCGTCCGTAATCGTCATTGAAAAGCAGGCGAGCATCGGTGGCAACACCATACTGTCCGGCGGCGCTTTCAACGCGGTAAAGGATGGCTCCGAAGAAGCGATCGCAAACGAAGACTCCGTACAGAAGCACTATGAGCAGACCCTGCAGGGCGGAGACAACGAAGGCGATCCCGAACTGGTTCGCACCTTGGTAGAAAATGCGTACGACGGCCTGGAATGGCTCAAATCCATGGGGATGGAGTTTAAGGATGGCGTGTTTACGGTGACGGGCGGCCTTTGGCCCCGCGCCCACAAACCCGTGGATCCCGTTGGAACGGGTTTCTTCAAGACCTACCAGAAGTATGTGGACGAACACGAAAACATTGATATTCTTTTAAACACCAAGGCCAATGAACTGATTGTGGATGAAACCGGGCGCGTCACCGGCGTAGTAGCCACGGGCGAAACCGGCAACACCATTACGCTCAACGCCAAAAAGGCGGTTGTGCTTGCAGCCGGCGGCTTTGGGAAGAACGTGGAAATGCGTATGAAGTACGACACCATCTGGGGCAACCTGGATGAATCCGTGCAGAGCACCAACCATTCCGGCGCTACCGGCGACGGAATAGTCATAGCGGAAGCTGTGGGCGCGGAGCTTGTGCAGATGGGCTACATCCAGCTTCTCCCGCTGGGCGATCCCGTAACGGGCAGCCTTTCGGGCAACATTGAGCTCGATGTGGAGCGCCGCATATTCGTCAACAAAAACGGCGACCGGTTTGTCAACGAAGGCGGCAGGCGCGATGATATGACGAAGGCGCTGTTTGAGCAGCCGGACCACATGATGTGGATCGTGCTTGACTCGCACTGCTATCCCACCGGCGAAGAGAAGAACAATTTCAACGAGAGCATCAACCAGCTCGTGGCAGAAGGGCGCGCCTTTAAAGGCGAAACTCTGGAAGAGCTTGCCCGTGCCATCAATGTCCCTGCAGAAAATCTGCAGAAGGTGCTTGACGATTTTAACGCCCATGTTAAGTCCAAGGAGCCGGATGCGTTCGGCCGTACGCTGTATTCTGATCCCATTGACAAAGGGCCTTACTATGCGGCAGCGCGCGTTCCTACCGTCCATCACACCATGGGCGGCGTGAAGATCAACAAGGAAGCCCAGGTCATCAACACCAGCGGCGAAATTATCCCCGGCCTGTATGCGGCGGGTGAGGTCACCGGAGGCATCCACGGCAAGAACCGTTTGGGCGGCAACGCGCTTGCGGACATCCTTGTGTTTGGACGCATCGCAGGCAAAAACGCAGCTGCAGAAGTAATCAAGTAACGAATGTTGTAGAAACTTATCAAATTGTCCGTGTCGGATATATTCGTCACGGACGATTTTTTATACAGTTCACTGGTTTGTTCGGATTGACGGCAGGGGGATAACGTGAGTATAATAAACGGTAATTACGTTTCGTGTTTAAAGCGCTAGCTTGTATTTTTACAAAAGAGTAGGCCTGCGCATCAAGGAGGATGTATGGATAGCCAAACTCTTGTAGCAAAGATTGTTACAGAGATACCTCCCTCGGGGATTCGCAAATATTTCGACTTTTTGGACGACAGCTGTATTAGTCTCGGTGTGGGGGAGCCGGATTTTCCTACCCCGGAAGGCATCCGTCAGGAGGCGCTCAGGCGCTTGTCCTCGGGGCGGATCCCGTATTCTTCCAATGCGGGCATGCCGGAACTTCGGGAACTGATTCTTCAATATTTGGACGAGCGCTTTGCAATACGCGGCTATTCCCTGCCGGAAACGCTTGTTACCGTTGGCGGCAGCCAGGCGATTGACCTTGCGCTGCGTACGGTCATCAACCCCGGGGATGAAGTCATTGTGCCCGAGCCGTATTATGTCTCCTACCTGCCCATCGTCAAACTGACGGGCGGCATTCCGGTACCCATTGTCATGAACCATGACAACCATTTTAAAATTACGCCGGAAGCTTTGCGCGGCGCGCTTTCTCCCAGGACAAAGGCCATGATTATGCCCTATCCCAACAACCCCACGGGCGGCATTATGGAACGGGAAGATCTTTTGGCCATTGCGGATGTATTGAAAGATACAAATGTGATTGTCATTACGGATGAGATCTATGCGGAACTGACCTACAACGGCAAACGGCATGTTTCATTTGCCTCCATGCCCGGCATGCGGGACAGGACCATTATACTCAGCGGTTTCTCCAAGGCATTCTCCATGACGGGGTGGCGGCTTGGATATGCCGTGGGGCCGCAGGCGCTCATTGGGGCGATGACAAAGATCCACCAGATCACGATGCTCTGTGCGCCTACGCCTGCGCAGGTTGCGGGGATTGTGGCGTTGGAGCGCGGCTTCAAATACAACTGGGAAGATACCGAATCTATGATCCGCGAGTATGACCGCCGCAGGCGGTTCCTTGTGGACGCGTTTAACGACCTTGGCCTAACTTGTGAAGAGCCCGAAGGGGCGTTCTACGTATTCCCGTCCATCCGCTCCACTGGCCTTTCTTCAGAAGAATTCAGCGACAGGCTCATGGCTGAGCAAAAGGTTGTAGCCGTGCCCGGCAACGCTTTTGGCGATGCGGGAGAGGGTCATGTGCGCTGCTGCTATGCGACGGACCTTGACAAAATCAAAGTGGCCGTTGACCGGATTTCCGTATTCCTGAAATCGCTTTGATTTGCGGTACAGGAAGTTATTCAGTGTTTTTGAAATCCGGCTGCGTTGCAGCCGGATTTTTTGTAGCTACGGCGTATGACCTTGGGCGGCGTCTCCTCCGGCATCCATCTGGTGCTGCATGTCGCTTAAGGAAGAGGTAGCAGCATTCACCGCCCGCAGGATGGAATACGACGTCGTCTTTTAGGCCTAAACGGGCTGAGACTGTACCGCATGCAACTTGTGAAAAATGTGTTATACTGGTAAATGAGGCACTAAGTCACGCGGCTTCGGATGCCGCTTTACACGAGATGGAGGAGGCGCATATGGCGCTTGAGTTACTTTCACCTGCGGGTGAAAGAGATAGTCTTACGGCTGCCGTGCAGAACGGTGCGGATGCCGTCTATTTGGGCGGGAACGCGTTCAGCGCCCGCCGTTACGCTGGAAATTTTGATAACGCCGCGCTGCGGGAGGCATTGGATTACTGCCATATCCGCGGTGTAAAGGCGTATGTGGCGGTCAACACGCTTTTGCTGGATCGAGAGCTTCAGGATGCGCTCACTTACGCCGCTTATTTATATGAAGCGCGCGCGGATGCGCTCATTGTGCAGGATTTGGGGCTTGTACGGATGTTGCAAAAGGAACTTCCGGAACTGACGCTGCACGCAAGTACGCAAATGGCCATCCATGAGGAAAATGGATTGAACATGGCGCACGCACTTGGTATGACGCGCGTTGTGCTTGCAAGGGAGCTTTCGCTTGCGCGCATCCGCGCACTTTCGGCAAACAGCCCGGTAGAGCTGGAATGCTTTGCGCATGGGGCGTTGTGTACGTCTGTTTCGGGCGCATGTTTATTTTCTTCCCTTGCCGGGGGACGCAGCGGAAACCGCGGCGCGTGCGCGCAGCCCTGCCGCAAGCCATATTCTCTTGATGAAGGGAAACCGTCTTATCCGTTAAGCCTTTCGGATCTTTCCATGCTGTTCCATGTGGAAGAACTTGCGCAAGCGGGTGTTACCTGCATCAAGCTAGAAGGCCGCATGAAACGGGCGGAGTATGTTGCGGCCATTACCCGTGCGTATCGCATGGCCATAGACGGGGCGGAAAAAGCCGTATTAGAAGAGGAGCTTGCCTCGTTACAGCGGATTTTCTCACGCGGCCTTTCTACAGGGTATTTTTACGGGCGGGACGTTCCCGCCAATGCGCGGGGGGAATTGAGCGGGTCCGACGCGCCGCTTGCAAAAGAACAGGAAACCTACCGTATAGAGCGGCGCAAACGTCCTGTAGATGGACAGTTAAAGCTTGTCGTGGGACAGCCCGCAGAGCTTACGCTTACCCTTGGGGAAACGGCTGTATGCGTAAAGGGCGATATCGTTGAGGCGGCAAAATCTTTGCCGGACGCTTCACGGTATCTTGCCCAGATCGGTAAGCTTGGGGATACGCCGTTCCTGCTCGACAACGGCAGCGTGGACATGCCCGTGCCCGCATACCTCCCTGTTTCTGCGCTCAATGCGCTCAGGCGCAGCGCGGTGGAAGCGCTTACGGGAGCGTTGATTGTGAGGCAGAGCAAACGGGAAGTTTCGTTGCCGGAACTTATACGGCATAAAAAGGCAGACTCATCGGCTGTTCTCGCCGTTGTACCGGATGTGGTGCGCGCGGAGGCGGCGTTTTTATCCGGTGCAGACTATGTGGCGCTCGAACCACGCAATCTTGTATTGGCGCAAGAGGAGCTTTTCGGTCTGCAGCGGTTTCGGGTCAATGGACAAAAGCTGCTGCTGCAGTTGACTGCCGCCGATCTTTCCGGCAGTGCACAAAAGCGGTGGGAAGCGCTCTTTGCAGGCGGCCTTGTGGATGGCGGGGTTGGGCAGAATGCGGGGCAGGTTTCCCTGATGCGGGGGGAACGCATTGCGGGCTATCTCTGCAACGCCACAAATGCGCAGGCGGTATCAAAGCTTCTGGAATTGGGATTTACCAGGGTATTGCTTTCCCTGGAATTAAGTAAGCCCCAGCTACGGGATCTCATCCTGCAAACAGGTGCGGGCGTGTATGGGTATGGAAGGGCACAATTAATGCAGCTCTGGCACTGCCCAAACCGAAAGGAAAACGGTTGCGCGGGGTGCGACAGGTCGCATGCGCTCAAGGATGGGGAAGGGCGCGTGTTCCCGCTTGACCCGGTATGGGATGAAACGGGCGGTTGCCTTACCCGCGTGCGCAATTGCGAGGTTATGGATGTATTGGATGTAATGACAGAGCTTCCGATGCCGGAACTTTTGGCGTTGGAATTCGTTTATGAAACGGAGCGGGAAGTGGCGGATCGTGTGGGCGCGGCCCGCGAAGCGCTTGCGGGGAAGAACCCGCCCCGGCGCGGCACAACCCGCGGGCATTGGGCACGCGGGCTGACAACATAGGAGGGACTATGGATCGTAGAGTATTGTCGCTATTGGAGTTTGATAAGATTGTGGAACGCATCAAAGGGTTTACCGCCTCGGACTTGGGGCGGGAAAACGCGCAGGCGCTGCGCCCTGCCGAAGATGCGGGTTCCATCAACACGCTGCTGCAGCAGACCACGGAGGCGGAAAGCGTATTCATGCATGGCGGGCAAAGCCCCATCGAAGGCTTTTCCGATGTGCGGCCTACATTAAAGCGCATCCGGGCGGCGCTGTATTTAAGCATCCGGGAGCTTCTGGCCATTGCCCGGTGCCTAAAGGTCAGCCGTAATGCGCGTGAGAGGCTCACCCAAGGGGATGCCCCCTCTTTGCTTTCTTACATGGCGGGACAGCTTTGTTCCCACCGCAGTGTGGAAGAGGACATTACCCGCTGTTTTGTAAGCGAGGAAGAAGTCTCCGATGCAGCATCGCCTGAGCTTGCCTCAATCCGTCGCCAGATGCGTATTGTCAACGAACGCGCGCGTGAAAAGCTCAACAACATGGTCAAAAGCACCACATTCCAGAAGTATTTGCAGGAGCCCATCATCACCATCCGCAACGGGCGGTTTGTGCTGCCCGTCAAGCAGGAAGCCAAGCAGTTTGTGCCGGGTCTCGTGCACGATCAATCGGGAAGCGGCGCAACATTATTTATTGAGCCCATGGCAGTGGTGGAACTGGGCAATGAATATAAGCGGCTCCTAGGCATGGAGCAGGAGGAGATCGAGCGCGTTCTTGCGTCACTGACCGCCATGGTGGAGCCGTATGCGGACGAGTTGTATGAGAGCATCGGCATACTGGGCGAGCTGGACCTGATATTTGCCAAGGCTATGCTGGCGCGGGAGATGCGCGCCATCCGTCCCGCAATCGCGCCGCATGGGCCAATCAAGATCATTTCCGGCAGACATCCTTTGATTCCTGCAGACCGCGTCGTACCCATTGACGTATGGCTCAACGATGCGTTTCAGACGCTGATCGTCACCGGCCCCAATACGGGCGGAAAGACGGTGACATTAAAGACAATCGGCCTGTTTACGCTCATGGCGCAGGCCGGGTTGTTTGTACCAGCTGCGGAAGGTACAAAACTTTGCTCATTCTCTCAGGTGTTTGCGGATATCGGCGATGAACAGAGCATTGAACAGAGCCTGTCCACGTTCTCGTCCCATATGAAAAACATTGTCCGCATTCTGGAGCAGGCGGATGGGGACTCGCTAGTGCTGCTTGATGAGCTTGGCGCGGG
>JAEXTB010000282.1 GCA_023453725.1 Bacillota bacterium
ATGAAGATCGTGTCTCTTGCGCCCGAAGTGCTCTAAGGAGGGAGAACGATGAATAAACTCAACGTCAAAAAGGACGATACAGTGCTCGTCATCTCCGGCAAGGACAAGGGCACAAAGGGCAAGGTGCTTGTCTCTCTGCCCCAGGAAGAGCGCGTTATCGTACAGAACGTGAATATGGTTACCCGCCATAAGAAGCCCCGCCGCCAGGGTGAACCCGGTGGCCGCATCAAGCAGGAGGGCACCATCCACGCTTCTAACGTAATGCTCATCTGCCCCAAGTGCAACAAGCCTACCCGCGTTGGCCATGCATTTGAAGGCGATAAGAAAGTCCGCGTTTGCAAAAAGTGCGGCAAGTCCATGGACTAACCGGGAAGGAGGAACTCTAAATGGCTAAGAAAGAAGCAGCTGCTGCCGCCCCCAAAAAGAAGGCGGCAAAGGAAGAAATGAAGTCCTTCTCCGGTACGCCGCGTCTTAAGGAGAAGTATGCAGCAGAAGTCGTTCCCGCAATGAAGGAAAAATTCAATTACGAGAACGTCATGCAGATCCCCAAGCTCGAAAAGATCGTCCTCAACATGGGCCTTGGTTCCGACAAGGATAACCCCAAGGGCATTGAGCACGCTGCAGAAGAGCTCTCCATTATCAGTGGCCAGAAGGCAATCGTCACCAAGGCGAAGAAGTCCGTCGCGAACTTCAAAGTCCGCGAAGGCATGAACATCGGCGCAAAGGTTACCCTGCGCGGCGATCGGATGTACTACTTTGCCGATAAGCTCATGAACATCGTCCTCCCGCGCGTGCGCGACTTCCGTGGCGTTTCCGCCAAATCCTTCGACGGCCGCGGCAACTATGCCATGGGCCTCAAGGAACAGCTGATTTTCCCGGAAATCAACTATGACGATATGGATAAGGTGCGCGGCATGGATATCGTGTTCGTGACCACCGCGAAGAGCGACGAGGAAGCCAAGGAGCTCTTGAGCCTCATGGGCATGCCCTTCATCCAGGGCTGATAAGGAGGAAACAACGTGGCAAAGAAAAGCATGATCAACAAGCAGCAGGCTGAGCCCAAGTTCAGCACCCGTGCATACACGCGCTGCCGCATCTGCGGCAGGCCGCATTCGGTGCTCAGAAAGTATGGCATCTGCCGCATTTGCTTCCGTAACTTGGCGTACAAGGGCGAAATCCCCGGCGTACGCAAGGCAAGCTGGTAAAAGGAGGGAATGAACATGACCGATCCCATCGCAGATATGCTCACACGTATCCGCAACGCCCTGGTGGTAAAGCACGAGACCGTAGATGTGCCCGCCTCGACGATTAAGAAGGCCATCGCGCAGATCCTTTTGAGCGAAGGCTATATCAAAGGGTACGAGCTTCTTGAGAACGGTGTTGCAAAGACCATCCGCATCCAGCTCAAGTACGGCCCCAACAAGCAGCGCGTTATCATCGGCCTTAAGCGCATCAGCCGGCCCGGCCTCAGGGTCTATGCCCGCAAGGATGAAATGCCCAAAGTATTGGGCGGCTTAGGCATCGCGATCGTCTCCACCCCCAAGGGTGTGATGACCGATAAGGAAGCGCGCAAGCATGCTGTCGGCGGCGAAGTGCTCGCCTATGTCTGGTAAGAAAGCATCAACACAGGAGGTGTAAGAAATGTCGCGTATCGGAAAACTTCCGGTTACAATTCTGGACGGAGTGACAATCACGGTCGGTGGGGATAACACCGTCACTGTGAAAGGCCCCAAGGGCCAGCTCTCTGAGAAAATCTCCAAGGAAATGATCATCGAGCAGGAGAGCGGTGTGCTTACCGTTAAGCGCCCGACCGATGAAAAGCGCCATCGCGCGCTCCACGGTCTCTCCCGCACGCTCATCAACAACATGGTCGTCGGCGTAACCAAGGGTTACACGAGGAACCTTGACATCGTCGGCGTAGGTTACAGGGCGCAAAAGCAGGGCAACAAGCTTGTGCTCAACGTTGGCTACTCCCATCCCGTTGAGTTCACCGAGCCCGCCGGTATCCAGTTTGATGTTCCCGCCCCGAATAAAATCGTGGTATCGGGCATCGACAAGCAGCTGGTTGGCCAGTTGGCCGCCAACATCCGTGCGGTGCGCGAGCCCGAACCGTATAAGGGCAAGGGCATCAAGTACGATAACGAAGTCGTGCTCCGCAAGGAAGGCAAGACGGGTAAGAAGTAACCAAGGAAGGAGTGACAAGGTAGTATGATTTCGAAGATCGATAAGAATGCTGTGCGCAAGGCACGCCATGACCGCTCCCGCAATCACCTCATCGGTACCGAGGAGAGGCCCAGGCTCAATGTATACCGCAGCCTGAACCACATTTACGCACAGGTTATCAACGATAAAGTAGGCAACACGCTGGTCGCCGCTTCCACATTGGATGCGTCCATCAAGTCCCAGCTTGCCGACAAAAGCAAAAAGGAAGCAGCTATGCTCGTAGGCGAACTCATCGGCAAGCGCGCTCTGGAAAAGGGCGTCACCAAGGTCGTGTTCGATCGCGGCGGCTATCTGTACACAGGCCGCGTAGCGGCTGTGGCCGAAGGCGCCCGCAAGGCCGGGCTGGACTTCTAAGGAGGGAAAGACAATGCAGAATAGAAGATTCGAGCAGGAAGCTCCCGAATTCAAGGAACGCCTGGTCTCCATCAACCGCGTTGCCAAGGTCGTCAAAGGCGGCCGTAACTTCCGGTTCTCCGCGCTCATGGTTGTCGGCAACGAAAACGGCAAGGTGGGCGTCGGTATGGGCAAGGCTGCTGAAATTCCGGAAGCCGTCCGCAAAGGCATCGAAGATGCCAAGCGTCATATGATCGACGTACCCCTGGTTGGTACCACAATCCCGCACCAGGTGGAAGGCTGCTTCTCCAAGGGTCATGTCCGCATGCTCCCCGCTGAAGAAGGTACTGGCGTTATCGCCGGCGGCCCCGCACGTGCAGTGCTTGAAATGGCTGGCATCAAGGATATCCGCACCAAGAGCTACGGCTCCAACAATCCGGCAAACTGCGTGAAGGCCACTTTGGACGGCCTCAAGCAGCTTCGGACTGTCGAGCAGATCGCAAGACTTCGCGGCAAGACGGTATCCGAGATACTCGATTGATCCAGAAAGGAGCGTAACATGGCTAATTTGAAAATCACGCTCGTGAAGAGCACCATCGGCGCCCTCAAGGATCAGAAAGCGACCGTTGAGGCGCTGGGGCTTCGGAAAATCAACAGCGTCACGGTGCAGCCGGACAACGCCTGCACCAGAGGCAAAATCTTTAAGGTAAAACACCTGCTCAAGGTGGAAGAAGTATAAGGAGGGGACACCATGAAACTGCATGAGCTACAGCCCGCCGCCGGCTCTACAAAGGCGAAAAAGCGCGTAGGCCGCGGTACCGGTTCCGGCATGGGCAAGACCTCCGCCAAGGGCCATAAGGGCCAGAAAGCCCGCAGCGGCAGCAAGAAGAACGGTTTTGAAGGCGGCCAGATGCCCCTTGCACGCCGTCTGCCCAAGCGCGGCTTTACCAACATATTCGCAAAAGAGTATACGATCATCAACATATCCGACCTTGACAGGTTGGAGAATGACACCGTGGTCACCGCAGACATGCTCAAGCAACTGGGTATGATCAGCAAGATCGAAAAGGACGGACTCAAGGTTCTGGGACGCGGCGAGCTTTCCAAGAAGCTTACCGTAAAAGCGGCGAAATTCTCCGAAACGGCTAAAAGTGCAATTGAGGCCAAAGGCGGAAGTGTTGAGGTGATTGAGTAATGTTCAAGACGCTGGTCAACGCGTTCAAAGTCCCTGAAATTCGCAAAAAGGTCATTATGACGCTCGTGCTCATCGTGATCTACCGCGTGGGCTGCTTTCTCCCCATCCCGGGCGTGAATGCAAGCTTTATTGCCCAACAGATGGCAAGCTACGATGCATTGGGCTTTTTGAACTTGCTTTCCGGCGGCAGCTTTGCGAATTTCACCATATTCGCAATGGGCATTTCGCCCTACATTACGGCGTCCATTATTGTGCAGCTGCTTCAGATCGCCATTCCGGCGCTCGAGCGTTTGGCTAAGGAAGAGGATGGCCGCAAGAAGCTGCAGCAGGCCACGAGGTTCGTTGGCGTGGGCTTAGCGCTGATTCAGTCCGTAGGTATCATTTTGAGCCTGGGCTCCGGCGCGGTCTATAACCCGAATTTCTTCACCTATGCGACGATCGGTATCGTCGCAACGGCAGGTACCTGCTTCCTGATGTGGCTGGGTGAGCGTATTACGGAGATCGGTATCGGCAACGGTATCTCCATACTGATTTTCTCCTCCATCGTCTCCCAGATCCCCACCACCATTATCACCTACGCACCGCAGATCGGCATTGTATTTTCTCCCTGGCTGATCCCCTTGGTGCTTGTACTGATCGCAGCGGTTATCCTGCTGGTGGTATTTGTGAATGAAGGCGTTCGCCGCGTGCCGGTACAGTACGCTAAGCGCGTTGTGGGCCGGAAGCTCTATGGCGGCCAGTCCACCCACATTCCCATGAAGCCGAATGCGAACGGCGTTATGCCGCTCATATTCGCGCTCACCATCACACAGTTCCCCGTTATGGTCATCCAGATCGTGGACCCCGGCCTCAACGGCCCCTTCTCCAAGTTCTGGGTACAGTACATGGGTACGGGTACCGTGGTGTACTACATTGCGTATGCGCTGCTCATATTGGGCTTCGCGTACTTCTACACCACAATCTCCTTCAACCCCATTGAAATGAGCAAGAACCTCCAGCAGAACGGCGGCTTTATCCCGGGCATCCGTCCCGGCAAGCCGACGAGCGATTATCTCTCCCGCATCAGCAGCAGGCTGACGTTCTTTGGCGCTCTGTTCCTCATGATCATCGCCATCATCCCGAACGTCGTACTGCACATATTCGGGATCCGGTCGCCCTTTGGTCCTACCAGCGTGCTGATTATGGTCAGCGTGGCGATTGAGACGATGGATCAGCTCCAGAACCAGATGCTCTTGCGGCATTACAAGGGTTTCCTCAATTGAGGGAAGGAGTAAAAGCATGAAGCTGATATTCCTGGGGCCTCCGGGCGCGGGCAAGGGTACGCAGGCAGCACTCGTCTGCAGGCGTTACAACATTGCACATATCTCCACCGGGGATATGCTGCGTGCGGAGCGCAAAGCAAAAACACCGCTGGGGATCAGCGCCCAAAGCTATATTGATAAGGGGGAGCTGGTGCCGGACTCTGTCATTATTGACATGGTCAGGCTCCGGCTTGCCCGTGAAGATTGCAAAAATGGCTTTTTGCTCGACGGATTTCCGCGTACCGTCGCACAGGCGGATGCACTCGCGGAACTCACGGACATTGACTATGTCATCAACCTCGAAGTCCCCTTTGCGCGTTTGGTTTCCCGAATCAGCGGGCGGCGCATCTGCCCGGATTGCGGCTCCGTGCACCACATATCCACTCATTCGGATTGCGGGTGCAGGGACTGCGGCGGCAATCTCTATCAGAGGGACGACGATAAGGCGGAAACGGTTGAAAATCGCCTGCGGGTTTACGAAGCGCAGACGGAACCGCTCATCGCCTACTACCGGGAAAAAGGGCTGTTGCATACGATCAACGGAGACCGATCCCCGGAGGAAGTGGATGCGGATATCGCATCGCTGTTGGGCTGATGGCTATCACAATCAAGACACCCGCCGAAATTGAAAGCATGCGCAAGGCGGGGCGCATCGTGGAAGATGTGCTGCTGGCCATGAAAGACCTGGTCCGGCCAGGCGTCTCCACGCTGGATCTGGATCGGGCGGCGGCAGAGATCATCAGAAGCCGCGGCGCGACGGCGTCCTTTCTCAATTACAGAGGCTACCCCAAGAGCATCTGCGCCTCCGTCAACGAGCAAGTCGTTCACGGCATACCCGGCGGGCGGACGCTTGTAAACGGGGATATCGTCAGCATCGACGTCGGCGCCTATTTCGGGGGCTGGCATGGGGATGCGGCGCGTACGTTCTTTGTAGGGGCGGTCGCGCCCGAAGTACAGAAGCTTGTGCGTGTTACAAGGGACTGCTTCTACGAAGGGTTCAAAGTGGCGCGTCCAGGCAACCGGATCGGCGATATTTCCGCGGTAATACAGGCGCATGCGGAAGCACATGGGTACGGCGTTGTGCGCGAACTTGTGGGCCACGGCATCGGCAGGCAGATGCATGAGGCGCCGGATGTTCCCAATTATGGGAGCCCGGGCTACGGCATCCGTCTGAAACCCGGTATGACGATTGCCATCGAGCCTATGATCAACCTTGGTACAGCCCGTGTTCAGGTGCTTGCAGACGGTTGGACCGTTGTCACCCAGGACAAACGCCCGAGCGCGCACTACGAGAACACAATCGCCATTACGGACGGCGCGCCTGAGCTTTTGACACTCACACAGGAGGAGCACGGCCCGGAAGTGGAGGAGACATGAACCAAGGCGGCGTAGAACTTTTAGGCCGCGTGGCGGTTAGCATGGCCGGAAGGGACACAAGGCGTGCGTTTCTGGTTGTGGGTCTCTCCGGGGAAGGATATGTGCTTCTTGCCGATGGAGACTTGCGCAAAATGGACCGCCCCAAGAAAAAGAAACTCAGGCACATACGTCTTGAACCCACACTGGCAGAAGACGTACGGAGCAAGCTGATGCAGGGCGAGCCTGTGCAGGATGCGCAGATCCGCAAAAGTATTGCATCCCTGGGATACAGACTTGAGTAAGAAAGCGTTAGGAGGGATAGCTTGTCTAAACAGGATGTTATTGAAGTAGAAGGCGTCGTTTCCGACTCGTTCCCGAACGCCATGTTCGAGGTCGAGCTTCAGAACGGGCATAAGATACTCGCGCATATCTCCGGCAAGCTGCGGATGAACTTCATTCGTATTTTGCCCGGCGACAAGGTCACGGTGGAGCTTTCCCCCTACGATCTCACGCGCGGAAGAATAACATGGCGCGCAAAAAACTGATGTGAGCACAAGTTTAAGGAGGAACAGGAACTATGAAAGTCAGGCCTTCGGTGAAGCCGATTTGTGAGAAATGCAAGATCATCAAGCGCAAAGGCCGTGTGATGATCATCTGCGAGAACCCCAAGCATAAGCAGAAGCAAGGCTAACGCGCTCTATGTTGCGGTTTTAAAATCGCAGCAAGTGAGCTGCGGGGGCTGCACACGGCTGCCTACAACGCTTAATACGCGTTACCGGGCGGCGGCCGTGCAAACCTGTCAAATTTGGCGCCTAGGCCGTCAAATTTGACGATTGCAAGCCTCCAAAACAGCCCGGAAGCATGAACCGGCCAAAGATTGGCCAAGGTTCAGGAAAAGAACCCGTTCGGTGCGGCTGGCGCGGCTTAACCTGCTGCGCAATCCGGCGGGAGAGATACATAAACGTCAAAGAGCTATTTTTTCAGGAGGTGTAGAACCCATATGGCACGTATTTCTGGTGTAGACTTGCCCAGAGACAAGCGCGTGGAGATTGGCCTGACCTATATTTTTGGCATTGGCCGCAAAACCGCGTCCGATATCATTGCCGCATGCGGCGTGAATCCCGATACCCGCGTACGCGATCTCGCCGAAGCGGATGTCAACAAGCTCAGGGAGTATATCGATCACAACGTTAAGGTGGAAGGCGATCTTCGCCGCGAAGTTTCCATGAACATCAAGCGCCTGATCGAGATCGGCTGCTACCGCGGCGTTCGTCATCGCAAGGGGCTGCCCGTCCGCGGACAAAGCACTAAGCAGAACGCCCGTACGCGCAAAGGTCCCAAGCGTACGATGGGCGGCAAGAAGAAGTAAGGAGGAAGAGCGAAAATGGCAGCAAAAGCAACAAAGATCAAAAAGACCGTATCGCGTAAGCGCCGCGAAAGAAAGAACATCGAACGCGGTGCAGCGCATATCCGTTCCTCCTTCAACAACACCATGGTTACCATCACGGATACGCAGGGCAACGCCATTTCTTGGGCGTCCGCCGGCGGTCTTGGCTTCCGTGGTTCCCGTAAGTCCACGCCCTATGCGGCGCAGATGGCTGCGGAAACCGCCGCGAAAGCCGCTATGGAGCATGGTCTCCATACCGTGGAAGTTTATGTAAAAGGCCCCGGTTCCGGCCGTGAAGCCGCGATCCGTGCGCTGCAGGCCGCAGGGCTTGAAGTGAACATGATTAAGGACGTGACGCCCATCCCGCACAATGGCTGCCGTCCGCCCAAGCGCAGAAGAGTGTAAGGAGGCAGTGTAATCTATGGCAAGATATACAGATTCCGTTTGCAGGCTTTGCCGTCGCGAAGGAATGAAACTGTTTTTGAAGGGCGACCGCTGCTACAGCGCGAAGTGCGCCGTCACCAAACGTCACACCCCGCCGGGACAGCATGGCCAGGCGCGTACCCGCAAGCAGTCGGAATACGGCGTGCAGCTCCGCGAGAAGCAGAAGTGCCGCCGCACCTACGGTGTATTGGAATCCCAATTCAGGAAATACTTTGATATGGCCTCTAACATGCGCGGCGTTACCGGCGAGAATATGCTCAGCTTACTCGAGCGCAGGCTTGACAACGTTGCATACCGCTTGGGCTTTGGCGAGAGCCGCCCCATGGCGCGTCAGATTGTCCTCCATGGACACATCCGCGTGAACGGCCAGAAGGTGGATATCCCGTCCTACCTCATCAAGGTTGGCGATGTCATTACCGTACGCGAATCCTCCCGCGACATTCCCGTCTTCAAAGCGCTGCGTGAGCAGGGCGCTGGCAAGCCGGTTCCCAAGTGGTTGGAAATGGATGCGGAGACGCTGACGGGCAAGGTCACGGCCCTGCCGCAGCGCGACGACATCGACCTGACGATAGAAGAGCATTTGATCGTTGAGTTCTACTCCAGGTAAGCGTCTAAACGGTAGATCCGTCTTCGGGGCGGCAACGCCCCTTCG
>JAEXTB010000335.1 GCA_023453725.1 Bacillota bacterium
AATCGGCGACGTGTGTCATTTGGGCTTTCCATTTGGGATCGATATCGCGGTATTTGGGCAATATGACGCGCGCATCCACCCCGGCCTTCGCAAGCGCCGCAGGCAATGTGCCCGCGACATCCGCTAGGCCGCCTGTCTTGACAAAGGGTACGGCTTCCGATGCCGCAAAAAGAAGTTTCATAGGTTCCTCCCACAGGCAAATTCAGTTATGATAACCCTTTTTTACTACTATGGCATAAAACACGGGTAAAGTCTATGTCTATGGTGTGGGGAAAACGCCCGTTTCATGAGAGGTTAAAGATACCTTTCCGGAACGCGGTAGCCTGCGTTTTTCAATTTTTGGGCGTACGCAGTGTCTTTTAACCTCTTTTCCGATTCCGCCCGCTCTACTTCAAAAAACTTCATGCGCGCATCATAGGTCCTGTATTCTGTGATCAATACCCATGCTGCGCTCAGCGTCAAAAGCCCACCCAGTATGATCAAAAGCACCCTGATCATGATGTCTTTTTCTTCCGGAAAAAGGAATGCGCCGAACAGGACGATGAGTATACCGAACAGCATCATGCCGACGTTCTTTGGCGCGATCTTCCTGCGGTCGATGCTTTTTTCACCCTCCAGCGCAAGCTCGCGGTAATAGCGGTCGATATACGTTTTTGCGCAATGCTCGCACGTGCGTACGGGCGAGCCGTAGGCGTGCTCCGCTTTATAGCGCTTGACACGTATCGTCTTGCCGCAGTACGGGCAGTTGTTCTGAATGCCTTTTGCAGCCATATATCCCCTTCCTTTCCGGTTGTCTGTACATGCTTCATTTAATACTGTACCTATGAAAAAGTCAAGCAATGAGAAAAGGCCGCCCTGTACGGACGGCCCAAAGCGGTCATAGGGTATCCGCCTACGGCGGCGACGATAGAATATTTTATTTAATAGCGGGAGGGCTCCGCCCCCGCGCTCCCTGGAACACAGCGCTCCAGGAAAGGGGAACGTGATTTCCACGAGACTAAGTTCTTGCTCTTGCTAAGCATGATCTCTTAAAAAGTTGATTTATTGATTTTAAAAGGCCGTCCTGACGGACGGCCTTCGCTATCAAACGAGTGATACGATGGAGGCTCTGCCTCCAAACCTTCGTTTAGGGCCGTGGCGACCCTAAACACTCCAACAAACGCCCTAGGATAGGGCGTTTGCGAAAAAGAGATTCCAAAGGGACGTTGTCCCTTTGGGCCTCCGCCGTTTCTCTACACCACGCTGCCTTTTCGCAAAATCACCGGGAAGCTTTCATACCCGCTGATGCGGCGGCCGCGCTTGACGATGACGGACTTATCGAGCACCGTGTAGGAAAGCTCGCTGTTTTCCTGCACCTGGGCGGACTGCATGACAATGCAGTTCTTCAACTTTGCTCCCTCCGCCACATAGACTCCGCGGAACAGCACGCAGTTTTCAATTTCCCCTTCCACAACGCAGCCGTCGGCCACCATAGAGTTTTTCGCAACTGCGCGGGGGCCGTAGCGGGCCGGTACCTCGTCCTTGACCTTGGTATAAATGGGGTGTTCATCTGAAAACAGATCCTGCCGCACATTCTTTTCAAGCAGCGCCATGTTTGCGGCGAAGAAAGAATTGGGGGAGTTGAGCCGCGCCACGTATCCATCGTACCGGTAGCCGAATATGCGAAGCTTATGGATGTTGCGCATGAGCACATCCTGTGAAAAATCATACAGGCCGTGCGCACTTGCTTCCTCCACCAGGTATTCGAGCAGGTTCTTCTCCATCAGCACCACATCGCAGCTTTTATGGGGCCAGGAGGGACGGTAGGGGTTATACTCCATATCCGAAACGCGGTTGTGATCGTCAAGCATCAGCCTGAGATCCTCGTATTGCGACTCCGGATCAAAGCTGTCCACATCGTTGTACATAATGGTGATGTCGGCGCCCGTTTCGACATGCTGTTCGAGCATCTCATGGAATGTGGTATTGAATATGGTATAACTGCCTGAAAGAATGACATAGCGTTGGGTGCTTCTGCGGATATAGCCGGAAACGCTTTTCAACGCCTCCACCGTGCCGCGGTAGAGACCGACGTTATCGCGCGTGACAAAGGGCGGCAGCATGAAGAGCCCGTCGCGCTTTCTGTGCAGATCCCATTCCTTACCGGAACCCAGATGATCCATGAGCGAATGGTAGTTCTTCTGCGTGATAAGGCCGATATTCGTCAGGCCTGAGTTGACCATGCAGCTCATGATAAAGTCGATGCAGCGGTACCTTCCGCCATAGGGAACGGCCGCCACAGAGCGGGAGTAAGTAAGATCCTTTAAACGCATGCTGTCGTTGTCGCCGGTATAAATGATGCCAAACGCGTTTGAGATCATACTATGTCCCCTCCCTTTTTGTACAAATAGCCGAGCGTTTCACGGGTGGCCACCATGCCGCGCGGCAGCGAGGCGTAATCAGGTATGGACATATCATAGCCGACCAACGTAATATCCCCGGTCAGGGTATTGTCCACCGTAATGCCTTCCCGCAGCGTATCTCCCACAATGCAATTTCTGCCGATGACGGCGCGCTCATCGATGATCGATTTGTACACCTTTGCTCCGGCGTGTATGCGTGCCCCGGGCATGATCACACTGTCGTATACTTCCGCCCCTTCCGCAACATGCGCGCCCGCAAAGAGCACGCTGTGCTGCACACGCCCATAAACCTCACACCCCTCGGTGACGAGGCTCCGTTCCACCTTCGCTTCAGGGGAAACATAGTGCGGCGGCAATATGGGGTTGCGGCTGTAGATGCGCCACGCCGGATCATAGAGATCAAGAAGCGGCGGCTCCTCCAAAAGATCCATGTTTGCGGCCCACAGGGAGCCGATGGTCCCTACATCCTTCCAATAGCCATGGAACGAATACGCAAACATGCGCTCGCCCTGCTCGAGCATGGCGGGAATGATGTTCTGCCCGAAGTCATTTTCGGATGCCGGGTCCTCCGCATCCTCCTGCATATATTTTTTCAACAGCGGCCAATCGAATATATACACGCCCATGCTGGCAAGATCGCTCTTAGGCTCCTTGGGCTTTTCATCAAAGGAAACAATGCGACCGTCTTCATCCGCGTTCATAATGCCAAAGCGGTGCGCCTCCGCAAGCGGAACCTGGAACACCGCGATGGTGCAGCCCGCCTTTTGCTGCTTGTGGTAGTGCAGCATGGCGTTATAATCCATTTTGTAAATATGATCGCCGGAGAGGATGAGCACATACTTGGGATCGTACTGATCCACAAACATCTGATTCTGGTAGATGGCGTTTGCGGTACCGGAATACCACTGCCCGCCTTTGCCTTTGACATAGGGCGGCAGCACGAACACGCCGCCGTTGATTCGGTCTAGGTCCCAGTGCTGGCCGTTTCCGATATAAGAGTTCAACTCCAGCGGCTGGTACTGCGTCAATACGCCGACCGTATCAATATCAGAATTGACACAGTTGGAGAGCGGAAAATCAATGATGCGGTATTTGCCGCCAAAGGGCACCGCGGGCTTTGCCATGTTGGAGGTGAGTATTCCAAGCCGGCTCCCCTGCCCGCCTGCAAGCAGCATGGCAACGATCTGTTTTTTTCTCAATGCGCAGCCTCCTTTTTTACCTACACAATGGGTTATTGTCGGGTGAAACATTATTACATGGCTTTATGCCTTGTGACCATTATGTTGCAGCGCTTTGCCCTTCCTGCGCAAGTTCCTCCACCCGGAAAAACACCGCGCCAAGCGGCGGCAGCTTCAACCTCGGTTTCCCGGTGACCCCAAGCGGCGTTGTGTTGTGCCAATCCCCCGTGCCGCCGAAACCTTGGGCGTCGGTGGAAAGCACTTCATGCAGCTCCGCATTCATGACGATGGGCAACGTATAGTTTTCCCAGGGGACCGGCGTGAAATTGAATGCGCAAAGAAGCGCTTTTCCTTCCGCGTCTCTTCTTAGAAACGCGACAATAGAATGTGCGCCATCGTCCACACTGGCCCACTCAAAGCCGTCCCAGCCATCGTCGCGCTCATAGAGCGCCGGATTTTTGGTATAAAACCGGTTGAGCGCGCGGGCAAACGTCTGCATGTTCCGGTGCATGGGGTACTCTAAAAGCAGCCAGTCCAGCCCTTCGTTATAGCGCCATTCAATAAACTGGCCGAACTCGTTGCCCATGAAATTGAGCTTTTTCCCCGGATGCGCGAACTGATAGGCAAGTATAAGCCGAAGCTGCGCAAACTTGCGCCAATAATCCCCAGGCATCTTATCGAGCATGGAGTGCTTACCGTGCACCACCTCGTCATGCGAGAAGGGCAGCAC
>JAEXTB010000341.1 GCA_023453725.1 Bacillota bacterium
CGTCATACATGATGAAACCGTAGACAGAACCTCAAACGGCCATGGCCGGGTCGTGGATCAAACGCTTGCAGCGCTCAAGACGCTCGATTTTTCCGCAGGCAAGGCAGGCTATGAACATATCCGCATACCAACCCTGCCGGAGGTATATACGCTCATAAAGCCCACCGGCCTTAGTATCAATGTTGAAATTAAATGCGATGTCGTCATCTATTGGGGCATTTGGGAGAAGCTGATTGCCCTTGAGCGGGAGATGGGCATGCAGGGACGTATTTTGTACTCCTCTTTCAACCACTATGTGCTGCCCAAAATTCGTGAACTGGACCCGCAGGCAAAGATAGGACTTTTGTATAGCGAGGCGCTGGTAGATCCTTGGGTGTACGCAAATTACCTCCATGCGGACGCGCTGCATCCGCACTACCTTGCGGCACTCTATGGTCCAGGCATGATCGAGGGCTGCAAAAAGAATAATGTTTCAATTCACACCTGGACGGTAGACGACCCTGCGGCAATCCATAAACTTGCCGAAGCGGGGGTGGAGGCTGTCATCACAAACAAACCCGATATCGCGCTCGAAGTGGTCCGGAGCGTCCAACAAAAATAGCCGGGATAAAACACCCGGACTAACCAAATAGTCATGAACAAAAGGGCGCTTTTAGCGCCCTTTCGTGTATGGATAGGAGCGCGGTTTTCCCAACGCGGCGTTTTTCGTTTTCCAATACCGCCCATAGGAACCGCCTGCCTTGGGTGTTTCCCAGTGTTCGGTGGAGAAAGAACGGATGAATTCTTCTTCCTCGGCTGCGGCGCGGGCGGCAAATGTACGAAGGCTTTCAGGATCTGGCGTGCCTTCGGCAAAGAGTCGCGCTTCTTCTTCCAACCATGCGGTTTCCAGAGCGTCCCGGCGCGTACGCAGGTCTTTCACATCAATCTGCCCCGCTAAAACTGCCCGGTGCAGCCGCTCGCGCTGCAGCCAATATGCCCGCCCATCCGCCGCGTCATCAAACACTGGCGCGCCGTTCTGTATACCCCAAAAGATTGGCTTAAACGCGGATATGCACGGTGTGGAAGCGCCGGTCGCCCAAATTGTCATCGGGGCGTTTTTCCTGAGCACGGCAACGAAGCTTCCTGTGGTATGGTCCCCGATTACTCCTCCGGCATGCATGCATACGCTGCCGACGCCGCCTCGGGTGAATTCCCTACCTTCCAGTGTGGGGGGATGATGTCTGAGGGCGCGCATCATGGCGGCAGGATCCTTCCTACCTTCTTCGAGCGCGCATAGTGACTGAGCACGCCGGGAGTTGGATGCGGAAAAGAACGTATAAACAGGTTCCCGATACTTTCTTGTAAAGTCGACGCCCGCCTCGATACCGTGGCGCAGCGTATGCTCACAGTTGAGACTAAGCCCGTTTGAAATAGCTCCCTTTTCTTTTACTTCTGTTGCTGCCCAGTTTCGCTCTGCGGTTTCTAGCAGAAAAGCACGATCCGGGTCGGCAATTAAAAAGCTGTTGTCATAATGAAACGCATGGTCATAGCCGCAGTTGCCGCCCTGACCGTAGGTTTGCAACAGCGCGGTGATGATGGATAGCGCTTCCTCGGCGGTTTTTGAGCGTTCGAGTCCAAGCCGCAGCAGGTCCATGCCGGTCAGCGCAGCAGGACCCTTTTTTGCTCTGGTAAACACGGCCTCGTTGCCTATTGCAACGCCATGCTCATTTACCCCCATCTCCGCGCCCCATATCCAATCGGGTTGGAACAGTAACACCGCATAGGTGCTTTCTGCCTGCGGCACGGTGATGTAGGTGCACGTTACCATGCTGCCCGGGGCGTGTTTCTGCGCGGGCACAAAGCGTACGATATGGGGTTCGTTGGGGCTGCGGTCGCTGTTTTTAGCGAATAACGTACTGCCGTTCTTGCTCCAGCCTGGCAACGCGCAAAGTGTATCACACATAGAAATACCCCTTTCTGCCGCATATGGAGATGTATCCGATGGCATATATACGATCAATGGAAACAAGAAGACGATTAAAATGATGGGGCTGTGAAAGATGTGCGTCGGTTCGCTGCCTCAATGATCCAGTTCTTTTGCGCTAGGGAGCGTGCGGAGGTTCATGCAAATGAACCTCCCTGTTACGAATCCTGTAATATGAGTGCTACTCTTCGTTGCCGGGATGGTTCTTAGGAAAATACTGATAGAGCGTGCAAGGAAGACCGCCGTTTGTCAGCTTGCGGCGCTTGTCCGCCCGCTGTCCATATATGCGCTCAAACTCGCGGTCCGCTGTGATGATAGCCTGCTTGTAGCCGGGCATGCGGGAAAATACCGCCCGCATATCCTGATACAGGCGCTGTGCATCTTTTCTGTTGAGCAGCCGTTCCCCATAGGGCGGGTTCACGGCTATGAGCCCGTCGCCCTGCCTTTCAGGCAGATCCTTCAAAGGACGCACCGTCCAACGGAGCATGACGCCCGCTTTCTTCGCGTGGCGCTTACACAGTTCAATGCTGTGCGCGTCGATATCGCTGCCTTCAATGTCAACAGGCGTTGTATCAATCGTATCCTGCGCCTCTTCACGCGCGCGCAAAAAGGCGTCCTGGGAAAGGAAATGCCAGCTCTCTGCGGCAAACTCGCGGGAGAGGCCGGGCGCACGGCGCTGCGCAATCATGGCAGCTTCAATGGGGAATGTACCCGAGCCGCACATGGGGTCAAGAAACGGTACGCCGCTGCGGTAACGGGACAACAGCAGGATACCCGCAGCAAGCGATTCAGCCAAAGGTGCCGCCACGTTCCAGGTGCGGTATCCGCGGCGGGACAACCCCGCGCCGCACGCGTCGAGCGCAAGTGTCGCAACATCCCGCAGGAGCCCCACCTCTATAATCACTTCATCCCCGGATTCAGGGAGCAGCTGCGTATGGTAGCTCTGGCGCAGGCTTTCTACAATGGCCTTTTTTGTAATGCTCTGGCAATCGGATACGCTAAAAAGTGTACTTTTTGCAGATTTGCCGTTGACGTGAATATTCGAGTCGCGCTTGAGAAACTGCTTCCATGGGAGCGCTTTGACACCTTCAAAGAGTTCATCAAATGTAAGCGCAGGAAAGCTGCCCACCACAAGCAGCACACGCTCGGCAGAACGCAGCCATAAAAGCGCGCGTGTAAGCGCGAGGTCATCGCCGGAAAACAGCACGCGCGCATCCAATACCTCATCTACACTAAGGTTAAGCGTACGCAGCTCCATGGCGACAACGGATTCCAGACCCAGCTTGCAGGTGGCAATAAATTGCATAGTGCTCCTTTGTACTTTGATAGTTCGTCGGGCGCAGTCTTATTATGCGCTTATTCGTCCAAAACGCGCAGCAGCTTGCTCAGCGCGTTGTTGAGCCGTACCATGGAGATGCCATAGGCCGCAGTCAACTGCGATTTTGTCACATCCTCCGAGCGGTTGCGGCAGGCAATGTATTCAAGCGCCGCCGCTAGGGCATGCACCTGCTGCTCTTTCAATTGCGGAAGATCGCCCGCGTTTTTCATATACTTTGAAAACAGCTCCGCCGCTTCCATAATGCAATCGCTGGAGCGCTCGCCCTGCATATTGGCCATACACAATTCCAATGCGCGCTGGTAAGGGGCAGGAAGCCGCTTGCCTTTATCAAATGTGCGCACGCTCACCCGACTCTGTACCAGCCTCCCGTCGATGTATGCGATGTACGGCTCCTGCGCATTCATGTGCTTGAGCATGGCAAAAACATCCTGCTTGACGGAATCCGGCTGCAGCTGATCCAGCTGGAACCTGCGCAGCACACGTTCCGCTTCCCGGTCTCCAAAGCCCGCAATCAGAGCAAGTACCGCGCGCTTTGCGGAAGGTTCAGGCAGGCGAAGACTCCAGACAAACAGCGTCCGGAAGGTTTCGTCCGTTATCCAGCGCTCTTTGAGCCCCTCATTGGGCTGGCGGCTGGCCTCGTTAATCTGGCGAATGCGCCGCAATACTTCAAGATACGGTACCTGGTAATGGTAAAGCCAATCGATGTTTTCCGGCTTTCCTTCCACCGCGCGGTGGCAGATGCGCCGGTAATAAGAGGCGATGCTATCCTGCGGGTCGATCTTTAACAGTCTGTCGTAGCAGGTCTGCGCCTGCCGGTACTGCCCGAGGTGGTAGCGGCATACGGCCATGCGGTGCAGGGTTCCTTCATCATAAGGGAATGTAATCTGCAGCTTCTTTAACACGGATAGCGCTTCCTGCATACGCCCAAGCTCCATAAACACCACCGCCATGCGGTTCCAGTCCTGAGGATCCTGGGTGTTGGAGGCAAGCAAAAATTCCATTTCGCGCGCGACGCCTGCATCATCTTTGGCGGCGTGCAAGAACAGCAGCAGATTGCAGTGCGCCTGCACATCGTTGGGTGCTTCCTCAAGCACGCTTCGGATGCTTTCCATGGCGTGCTTAAAATCGCGCTTGCAGAAATAGGCAAGCGCAAGGTTGCTTCGTACAAAGAGAAACTCTTTGTGCTTCTTTGCAGCCGCGTTCAAAAGCTTAACCGCTTCGTCCATACGGCCATTTTCCAACAGCTGCCGTCCACGCGCGCAGGCGTTTAAAGCATCCCGTTCTTCGGGCGGCTGTACGCCTGGCATGCTGTAGAGCATGCTTTCATCCTCTATAACATCGAGCATATCCAATGCGTCGGCTACGTATTCGCCATCCGGATCAAGCGCCAAATAGCTTTCCAGGCTGTCATGCGCATGGGAAAATTCCTGCAGCCCCAGAAAGTTGCAGGCGATGCCAAAGAAGCATTCCGCGGGGCTTTCCGATCGGGAAAGCAGCGGGAAAAGCATGCGGTTGCTTTCTTCATAGCGGTGCATTTCGGTAAGCACCTCTGCAATGGCAAGCTGTATTTCTACATTTTCAGGATCACGCCGGTACGCCTGATGATAATAGCTGATCGCCTCAATCAGGTCGTTGCGCTCCAGGCGTTCCGACCCGCGGCGCAGGAAAAAGGAGCCGTCCCGTTCAAACGGAATGACCCTTCCTATGCGCTTTTTGGTGTTTTTCTGCATACCGTTACTCCTATGGCCTTTTGATGCCTACGCTCCGCCTGCTTCCCTGAGCAGAGACCTGAGCGCATCCGCGTCAAATGAATAGGCTTTCCTGCAGAACTGGCAGGTAAGTTCCGCCCCGCCATCCTGCTCGATCATATCCGTCAATTCTTCGCGGCCAAGCGCGATCAACGCGCGCTCGGTACGCTCTACACTGCAGTCGCACTCCCAAAGCGGGGACAACTCGCCGGAAAGTTCCGGCTCCATGTCGGAAAATAGCTCCAACAGCGCTGCCTGCAGCGTCAACCCTTCCTCCAGCTTCAAGGAAAGGTGCTCAATCTCTGCCGCTTTTTCCTGCAGTAGGAGGAGATCCTCTTCAGGACAGCCGGGCAGGGGCTGCGCAAACAGACCGCCTGCAGAAAGCACATGCCCATCCTCGGGACGGACGCGCACGCCCAGGTAAACCAGGCTCGGCTGTTGTTCGCTTACCGCAAAATACTGCGCAAAGTCCTCGGCCACTTCGCCGGAAATAAGACCAACTTCGCCTACGTACGGCTCCCGCATGGAAAGATCACGGACCACTGTCAGTTTTCCGGTGCTTCCAACCGCGCCGGAAACGTCCAGCTTGCCGGAGGGCTTGAGCGGCAGTTCCACATCCGGGTTTGCGGCATATCCCTTGACCCGCGCGCCAAAGCGCCCGGTGCATACCAAGTTGCCAACAGGGCCGGCGCCGCGGAGTATGGTGGTGAGGCTTTCGTCCTCATGTTTCAATTGTGCCGCCATCATGGCGGTTGCCATCAACTGCCGGCCTAGCGCCGCTGTACAAACGCGGGAAAGTCCGTGTACCTGGCGGGCTTCTTCCACTAACGTTCTTCCTGAGATGGCTGTCACACGTATGGATCCGCCCATGAGCAGAGCCTGTAATATCAAATCCTTGTTTTGTTGCACGTTCTTCTTCCTAACTATCTATATCCAGTATAGTCGCGCGTTTGACCGGTGTTGCCCAATCGGCGCGCTTATCTTTTCATCTTTTTCATCATCCGGTGATGTCGCTGCGGATTGCGGTAAACTGAATGCGTTCGGTTTCCGCCTTGCATGGCGTGAGCGTAAATGCCTCGTAGGCATGTACATCCGCAAATCCCGCGGCTTCCAGCCAGGAGGTCAATTCCCGTACGGAGTGCCCGCGCTGCACGTGCCGCTCGTCAAAGCGTTCATACAGGCTGCCGCTTGGCACAAAGCCTGTCAGCTGCATTTCACTTAGATGCGAGGTCTCGTCATAGCTGTTTTTCCAAAGGTATACGCAGGCATCTTCCGTTTCCCCAAATGTATTACATCCGAGTATGTGCGCTAACTTATACCGGCTGCTGGTGTCAAACAACAGCAATCCCCCGGGTTTAAGCGCCGCATAGGCCGCCTGGAAAAACGCGCGTACATCTAAGCCGGAAAGCAGGTAGTTCACGCCGTCGCATGCACAGTTCACTGCATCCATCTTTTTATGAAGCAGGAGCTTGCGCATATCCTGCTGTACGAACGGGATCGTCAATCCCTGTTGCCGCGCCTTTTCGCTGGCTTCATAAAGCATGGCCTCCGAACGGTCCACGCCGGTAACGCGGTGGCCAAGCTGTGCAAGGCGAATGGAAAGCTGGCCTGTACCGCAGGCACAGTCTACGAGCGCAGCCGGGTGCATTCCCTGGCGGACAAGAAAGCCGTGAAGGTACGCGGCCCAATCGTCATAGGCCACATCCCGCATCAATGCATCGTATACTTTTGCTAAAGCGGTGTAGCTTTCCTCCATTGCCGCCTCCTTCACCGAACTAATATTGTACACTACAACCAACCGGTGCGCAATGCCAATCCACGTGGACAATTCCAGACTTTATGCGGATTAGCCGCTTATTCCAACCGCACTAGTATTCATCGGTGATAAAGCAGGTTTCCTTGGGATATGCCCGGTCCAAAGCTTTTGCGGCCTCAGCGTCCAACACTTCGGCTTCCTGGCTTTGTATCAGCTCCGCAATGGAGCGGTAGCCGCACAGGAATTGTCCCAATCGCCCGGCTTCCAGACGAATATGCGGGGCGCGTTCTGTTCTTTGGCCCAAACCATCCCATACGCCTGTATTTTCAGGCACAGTCGTATCCGTTACTTCAAATACATAGGAGCTGTCCCCAAGTATATATTTGAGCGCTGTGGAAATGTCCGCAATGCCCATTACCCCCTGCGGCCGCAACTCCAGCGTTGCACCGTTGAGCCGTGCCGGGGCGTCCGGCGGCAGCTTCACGTGCAGCTTGCGGCCCTCAGCTTCAAAGCAGAGCGCCTGAAGCAGCATGGAGAGCGTCTCTTCATCCGCGGCAAAGCACTCTTCAGCGTGCACGCGTTCCTCCATCACATAATAGACGCAGTAGCCAAGAACATCAGCGCCAGCCCGCCGCACCAGGCAGCTTGCGCCGTCCGAGGCGTAGTCCCGCATCTTGTAGGCAAAATCGGCTGCCGTGCGGGAAACACAGCCGGAATAGCCTGCGGTCGCCTTCTGGTAGCAGACCTGCAGCGCGCCAAGCTCCTGGTATAAGTCCTGCCGCTCAATGCCTTGGGGTATCGCGTCGGCGTGCGCTTCCTCCAATGCCAGATGCAGCGTATTTGTCGCGGGATAGTGTCCGCGCGAAAAGAACGTAGGAATGTGCGCCGGAGTGTGGATGGCGATGGGAATCCCGAACGCGCGCACGCGCTGCATGTAGTGCAGGAAAATCTGCTTCATGTATCCGCGCCCGTTGCGCTCGGGGTGAGTGGATACTCCGGCAAGCATGGATGCGGGGAGGATACGGTTTCGGATGCGCACGTGCAGCGGATAACTCTGCAGCGCGCTCATCATCACGCCATCCTCCAGCAGGCAGGAAGAAAACTCGGGGAAGAAGCGCTCCGAAAAGAACCAGTCCATAAATGATTCCGAGTCTCCAAAGCAAATGCGCCACAGCGTCCGGTACGCTTCTTTGTCCGATAAAACGGCAGTTCTAACTTCAAGCATACGCGTTCCTCCATATTTTCAGTTGCGCATAAGATATACCCAGGCGTTGACCTCATCAATCAAGGGGGTATACCGGTTTCTTTATTTTAGTATACCATATCGTCCTAAGCATTGCCGCGCTGTGAACCCAGGGTGAAAGGAACGATACTTTGCAATAAGATACAAAAACGGAGGGCAAGCCCTCCGTGATGGTCAAATGTCAATTCGCGGTTTAATCCTCCACATCAAAGGCTTCAAGCTTCGATGCCTTTTTATGGGGCTTGTTGTCGCCATGCCGGGTGAGGCTCATGGTTACAAAGGCAAACGCCACCATAACCGCCGCATAAGGGAACAGCGTATGATAGCCTACATGCTCCAACAGCCACCCAGAAAGGATGGGGGTGATGATCTGTGCCGCCATGGAGAATATGTAGTAGTAACCCGTGTATTTGCCAATATCTCCATGCTGGCTGATTTCCACCACCATAGGATAGCTGTTGACGTTGATGGCCGCCCACGCAAAGCCCACAAGCGCAAACATGCCGTACAGAGAGGGGGAGAACTGCTCCGCAACAAACGCACCAAACGCAAAGCAGGCGGAAAGCAGCACAATGCCAAGGAGTATGGTCTTCTTGCGGCCGATTTTCGAGGCGATCAGCCCGATGGGGATGTAGGAAATCACAGCGCCTACGGTAGCAACAAGCAGGCATGTGGAGGCCTGCCCGACGTTTTGCCCCCATACCTGCGTGGCGTATTTGGTAAATGCCGTTGTTACGGCGTTATACCCCATGAACCAGAGGGAAACGGAAAGGAGTATGAGTATGAGGCTCCGCATAACGGCAGGCGGGAGTTTTTCCTTGCCGTGGTCCTCCACGGGCTTCGCTTCGTCGGCGGGATCCACACCATAGTTGATATCCCGCATTTTCTGCACCAGCTTTTGTTCCGGTATGGTAAGACGCAGTGCAACTATCGCAGCGATCATAAGCACCGCCACGGAGACGAATACGGTGAGATAATCGCCGGAGGAAGCGCCCTGCTTCCTGGTCAGGAGGTTGATCATCACCAGCGTGTAAACGCCGCCCAACGCGCCCATGAGGTTGATGATTGCGTTTGCCTTGCTGCGCTGCGGCTTGGGCGTAACATCCGGCATCAGCGCGACTGCGGGGGAACGATAGGAACCCATGGCGAACAACACAAGCCCCAGCGCCACGAAGAACAGCGGGAGCGACTTTGTTTGTGCGGAAACCGGTACGGCGATCATGCATATGACTGCGGCAGCGGTACCCGCAAGTATAAACGGCATGCGCTTGCCCGCTTTGTCGCTGAGCGCGCCAAACAGCGGCAGCATAAAGAGTGCGAGTATGTTGTCTATGGACATGATAAAGCCGGAGAACGTATCCTTTAGGCCGAATGTGTCCCGCAGGATCAGGGGAATGATG
>JAEXTB010000116.1 GCA_023453725.1 Bacillota bacterium
TTTTAAAGTACGGGATTGGTTTCTTTTTTATCTTTCTTATCACGTTTTTTCTCAAACAGCTTGCTCTCTTCGCCTTTTAAAAGCCGCTTGATGTTATCCGTATGGCGCAGCATAATGAGCAGCCAAAGCAAAGCGACGGTTACGACAAATGCCGTATTGCCCCAGGCGAACACGGCAACCAGCAAGAAATAAAGTGTAATACCGGTTAGTGATGAAACGGAAATGGTGCGGGTCAATGCGATCATCAATCCTGCCCATGCCGTCATGATTGCCGCAAACAAGGGGTTGAGCATCCAGGCAATGCCCAATGTGGACGCAACGCCTTTGCCACCCCGAAATTGCAGAAACACGGGGAAACAATGCCCGAGTACCACAAAAAACGAGGCGATATATGCGCCGGTTTCCCCAGCGATCCATCTGCCCGCCAATACCGCGAGTATCCCTTTTAGAAGGTCTCCGACGAACGTCACAAGGCCGGATTTCAACCCAAACACACGCAGCATGTTGGTGCTGCCCGCGTTGCCGCTGCCGTGGTTGCGTACGTCATCCTTATACTTTAACCGGCTGATAATGACTGCGCTTTGGAGATTGCCAAGAAGATACCCAAGCACCGCTGCAAGTATGTAAGATCCCATGAGTGATTAGCTCCCTTCGCTGTTGCGTGAACGCGGATACAGGCGTATGGGCGTCCCCGTTAAGCCAAAGGATTTCCGCAAATAGTTCTCAAGATACCTGGCATACGAAAAATGCATGAGTTCCGGATCATTCACCTTAATGACAAATGTAGGCGGCTTAACGGAGACCTGCGTTGCGTAATAGATTTTAAGCCTCCGGCCCTTGTCGCTGGGCGGTTCTGTGATGGTAATCGCCTCATTGACAACGTCATTGAGCGTACCTGTGGTGATGCGTGTGCAGGTTTGTTTGAACACGTCATCCGCAGACGCCAGTACTTTATCTACGCGCTGCCCGGTCTTTGCGCTGATAAACAGCATGGGCACATAGCTCATAAACGCCAGATCGGTTTGCAGATCCTTTTTAAATTTGTTCATTGTGTGGGTGTCCTTTTCAATCAGATCCCACTTGTTTACAATGAGTACGCTCGCTTTGCCTTCCTCATGTACATACCCTGCAATGCGGACATCCTGTTCGGAAAGCCCTTGCTCTGCGTCTACCACAATCAGCACCACATCCGCCCGGCGGATTGCGCCCAAGCTTCGTATGACGCTGTAGCGTTCGATGCTTTCATCCTCTATTGCCCGCTTCCGGCGGATGCCTGCGGTATCTACAAGAACATAGTTTTTATCGTTGCGGCTAAATGGCGTATCGATGGCGTCCCGCGTGGTGCCTGCAATACTGCTCACAATCACGCGCTCATCCCCCAGAATGGCGTTCACCAGGCTGGATTTTCCCACATTGGGTTTGCCGACAACAGCGATATTGACTGTCGTCTCTTCTTCCTCATTATGTTCATATGGCGGAAAATGACTTGCGATCTCATCGAGAAGGTCACCTAACCCTAACCCCTGGGAAGATGAGATTGTAATGGGTGTGCCAAGACCCAACGCATAAAAATCGTATGCGTTTTCTTCAAACTTCTGTGCGTCTACTTTGTTCACTGCAAGAACGACGGGCTTGTTGCACTTTCTTAGAATATCCGAGACTTCCTCGTCTGCGGTGGTCATACCCTCGCGCCCGTCTACCATGAACAATATAACGTCCGCCATATCGATGGCAAGCTCCGCTTGCCTGCGCATCTGCAGGCTAATCACATCCTCGCGCGCGGGTTCAATACCGCCGGTATCAATCAGCGTGAAAGAGTGCGTCAGCCATGTGGCCTCCCCATAGATGCGGTCACGCGTCACGCCCGGCGTATCCTCCACAATGGAGATGCGCCTTCCGATGAGTTTATTGAACAGTGTGGATTTTCCCACATTTGGCCTGCCTACAATGGCGACAAGCGGCTTGCCCATGTCTTCCTCCGTTTTTCGTTGCGCGCCGGTATAGCGGCCGCTTTGATCATTTCTTTTATCTCGTCTATCTCGTCAGTCGTTTTTCGCTTCTTCGGCAAGGGAAAATATGGTTTCTACCCATGCTTCCCCCCCACCGCGAACCGGCACGACTTTGACGTTGAGTGCTTCAGAAAGCTCCGCTACAGTCATACCATCCAAAAACACGTCTTCCTGTTCGCGCAGCATGTTGTGGGGAAGCAGCAAAAGCCCGGTAGATAGTTTACCCTTAAGCTGATGAAGCAGATCTTGCCCCGTAATCAGCCCGCCCACCGTAATGCTTGGGCCAAAGAAATCGTTCCGAATGGCGTAAAGCGTACTTTCTATCCCATACGGAGCGAGCGTTTGATAGAGCTCCTTCATAAACAGATGCGCCAGCATACCTCCCGCCGCTTCAAAGGCAAAACGCTTTTTAAGCGGCTTCTTTTCTTCCAGTGCCTCCGTGAACTCCCATTCAAACAACCGCAACAGCCCTACGCCGTTTTCAATCTGCGGAAATTCTTCATATTGCTCATAAGGCGGCAATGGCTCTCCAGCTGCCAGATAAAACTCATCCGAAGCAAAAACAAACGCCGTACCCATGCGTTCCGTGCATTCAGCGGCAAAACGCCGTATCTGGTTAAGCGTACTCTTCGCCTCCTGCTGCGTAAAAACGCGCAGAGGGGCCAGTCCATCCCGGAATTTTGTCAACCCGACAGGCACCACTGCGACGGATTGCGCATATGGGTAGAGCGCAACAAGATCACTTAACGTATTTTGAAGGATTTCCCCATCGTTTACCGTAGGGCAGCAGACGATCTGGCAGTGGAATTTCAGCCCGGCCTCAGCCAAACGCTTTAACCTGGGGAGAATTTGCCCCGCAGTGGGGTTGTGCATCATTTTTACACGTGTGACCGGGTCTGTCGCATGCACCGAAATAAAAAGCGGGCTAACTTTTCGGCTGAGTATGCGTTCAAACTCCGCCTCATCCACATTCGTCAGCGTGATGTAGTTGCCCATGATAAAGGACATGCGCCAATCGTCATCCTTAAACTGGAGCGTCTTGCGCCCGCCCTTTGGCATTTGATCGATAAAGCAGAACATGCAGTGGTTTTTACAGGCGCGCACGGTACTCATTAGCCCGCTTTCAAAGGTAAGCCCCAGCGGCGCATATGCTTCTTTTTTCAAAGAAGCTGAATACCGGCTGCCGTCCGAGCGTTCAAAAAGCAGATCCAGCCGCTCCTCTGCGCAAAGATACGTATAATCCACCACGTCGAGCACAGGCTCGCCGTTGATGGATACCAGCATATCTCCTTCGCGTATATTCAAAGAGGAAGCGATGGAGTTCTTTTCTACCGCTGTAATGCGCTGCAATTAGTCCTCCTGCTCCACCATTTCTTCGAACAGTTCCATAAAGGTGTCAAACACCTCGTCCAAAAGCACTTCGTTTTCTATGGTTTCGTAAACATCCTCACCGTTTTTGGTAACGACATGGAGCAGCACTACTTCATCTTCGCCAACGTTTTCCACGTCCTCAAGCGGCAGAAGGGCAATATATTTTTCCCCTTCATGGAAAAACGTCAGCAAATGGTCAAAGCGCACCTCTTTGCCGTTTTCGTCAAGCAACATCACTTCATCCTGTTCATCCCCCACGGGGGCAACGATACGCTCATCCATTGCGCCAATCCTCCTCGCGTTATCTATGCTGCGTTTCCATATATCCCTGCAAAATGACAACAGCCGCCATTTTGTCAATGACCTGGCGCCGCTTTTTCCGGCTGACGTCCGCATCGAGCAGCACGCGTTCTGCTGCCGCGGTGGTGAGACGCTCATCGTAAAAATCGTACTCACCGTCCCATTTTTGAAGCACCGCATCCGCAAATGCGCGTACCTTCTCGCTCTGGAAGCCGTAACTGCCATCCATATTGCGCGGCATCCCAAACAACAGCCGTACAGGGCGGTAACGTTCCGCAAGGTTGAGGATATAATCTACATCCTGTTCCTGCGTCTCTTTGCGCGTATATGTTTCCAGCCCTTGGGCAGTATACCCCAAAGGATCGCTCACCGCAACCCCAATTCGTTTGTCCCCAACATCGAGCGCAAGTATACGCTGCATATTGCCTCCCCTTAAATTACTTTGATGCAAAACTGCGGGCAAGTTGCAGCACAATAGCCGCAGCGGGCACACAAGTTTCCTTCCACTACAGCTTTCCCATTTACCAGAGATAATGCATGGTTCCTGCAGCGTTTCACGCACGCGCCGCAGCCTTCGCACCAATCCTGTATCAACAAACTGCGCGGCTGGGCGCTGATGCGGCCGGACAGTTCCGAGTCAGGCGCTTCCCCTGAAAATACGGCGCAATTATATGCGACCTCATCCTTAGTCTGCATACCGATTGCGATGGACGCAATGCTTGGCTCAGAAAGCACAAACTGCAGCGCCGCTTCCCGCTCCCTTAATAAGTGCCCCCCGCCTAACGGCTTCATCGCAAACACGCCTTTTTTTAGCGCATGGGCTTTGCGAATCTCTTCGAGCATTTCTTCGCTTGTCCCATCCGCAATGCCAATTCCCGTCATATTATAAAGCGGAAATACAATTTCCAGCTCCGGGTACCGGTTAGCGGCGTGTACCGCCGCAATATAATGCGTGGAAAGGCCCACCGCGCCGATCTGCCCTTCCCGTTTCTTTTTCAATAAGTATTCAATGGCTTCCCAATGGCCGCGTATGGTATGTTCGCTTTCCTGCTCGTGCAGCAAAAAAAGATCAATGTATTCCCTGCCTATTCCTTCTACCGCAGCACAGAAGCTTTGTTCCGCCGTTTTCTCATCATAGGAATAGGATTTCGTACATACCACAGCGTCCGGCTTGCATTTAAGCGCTTCTTTAATATATGGATAGGTGCCGTACAGTTCCGCGGTATCCAGGAAGTTAACGCCCAAAGAAAATGCATATTCCAAAAGACCTGCCCCCGTAGAAAGAGGCAGGTTCCGCTGTAATGGCCCCATCGTGAGCGTACCAAAACACAGGCGGGAGACCTGTATGCCCGTGCCGCCCAATGCCGCATAAATCAATTATTGGTCCACCGCCGAATTCACTTCCACATAAAAGCGCACAAGCTCTTCTATGAGCTCGTCCCGTTCCAAACGGCTGATCAAATACCGCGCGTTGTTGTAGCTGGTGATGTAAGTAGGATCTCCGGAGAGCAGATACCCAACGATCTGGTTGACCGGATCATATCCCTTTTCCTTCATGGCGGAATACACCGTCATGAGCACCTCATTGGCGGCACGCCTGTCCTTTGGAAGCTGAAACTGCATGGTTCCGTGTGTTTGATCGGTCATACCAAAGTACCCCCTAAATCGAGTAACCTTTTGTATTATATAATAATTTAAACGCTTTTTCAAATGAAGAAACGGCCCGCTCGCGCGAACCGTTCCATCCTTATCCCATGATGTTGCTAATTGTGCGCCTCGTGGTGCGCATGACCCGCCTACCGTCTCGCATCATCCGCTTGGGTATATCGGGGTACATCGAGTTGATCGCAACCGTTGCCATCGCTACCCCTGCGATCATGCCGACGCCAAGGCCCAGTGTCAGTGTCCGCATACAGTTCTCCTTTCCGCCGGATTGGACTCTATGTTAAGGCTGGTGCGATGCAC
>JAEXTB010000133.1 GCA_023453725.1 Bacillota bacterium
GTGCTGCATGAAGGGGAAACGCCGCTGATTAAAATTGATAATATTGTCTATGTGGCGGTCCCCCACGCGATTTATACAAAAGTACCCATCCAGGGCGTTCGTCTTCGTCCAAGACGTTCTGTATAAAAGGAGCGTAAGCCGCAATGTCCAGACAACGTTCCATAGAAGCCATATCGGCGTCTGTATCCGTATCCATCGGTGAATTGGTGCGGCTGACCAATTGCCGGTACAGCACGCTGAAATTTTACACGGAGGAAGGCATGCTGCCCTTTGAACAGGCGGAAGAAAACCTGACGCGCCGCTATCACAGGGAATCAACCGTTGTGCGCATCCGCTTGATTCAGGAACTCTAAACGCAGGGATTGTCTATTCCGCTAATCAAAGAAAGGCTCCGCACCGGCAGCACATAACCGCTTTGCAGCAAACCAAGTCAGCCCGCTGGAATTGTACCCTGCGGGCTGTTGCATTTTCATCGCCTTATCTGGTATTCTTTAACAAAAGCAGCGAACAAAACCCACCAATTTGGGCCGTGTCTTTCTTATGCGTTCAGGAGGAAACAACAATGCCTGTTTTACCGCAGTATCAAAAAGATGTTGAAGCGATTTTAGCTAGACGCTATGACAATGGCGCTGATTACTGGGCCACCCCTGACTCAAAGCTGTTAAAGGGAAGCCCTTTTACCACGCTTCATTGCGCCTATATGCTCTCTGAGCTTGGCATGGACCGCTCCGAATCCGTTTTGCAAGAAACCTCTGATTTGATATTTCGCTCTTGGCGGGAGGACGGACGGTTTAAGGTTTCTCCACAGGGGGGCATATACCCCTGCCACACCGTAAACGCCGCAAGGACACTCTGCCATTTGGGGTACGCTTCCGACCCACGGCTCCAGAAGACATTTGAGCACCTGCTGGAAATCCAGCACAGCGACGGCGGGTGGCGGTGCAACAAGTTCAGCTTTGGCAGGGGGCCGGAAACGGAGTTTTCCAACCCCGGGCCAACATTAATCGCGCTTGACGCGTTTCGGTTCTCTCCATTGTTAAACCAAAGCGAGGCGCTTGATCAAGCGGTTGAATTTCTGCTCTCCCACTGGACGATCCGCCAGCCGCTCGGACCCTGCCATTATGGCATCGGCACGCTGTTTTTGCAGGTAGCGTTTCCGTTTGACAGTTACAATCTGTTTTTCTATGTTTATGTGCTATCCTTCTACGACAAAGCAAAGAAGGACTGCCGGTTTTTAGAGGCCCTGCAAGTGCTCAAAGATAAGACCGTCAACGGCAATATCATAGTGGAGCGCCCCAATCAGAAGCTGGCGAACTTGACCTTCTGCAAAAAAGGAGAGCCAAGCGAACTGGCGACCGAGCGTTACCGCGAGCTTTTGATGCGCGTGGCAAAGTAAGATTAGCGGCAAAAATGCAACAGGCACGAGCAAAAGCTCGTGCCTGTTGTTTTCGGTCAGTTGATATTGGCGTAACAACGTTACTTCATATACCCCAGCAAGCCCCGCTTCCAGCTTTCCGGTGAGGAATGAATGACGCGGCCCGCAAAACTTTGGCGGATTAACCGTAGGGAGTCATTTCGCCTTATTGCCATAGCGTAGTGCGCGTATTCGGGCTTCTTCAACTCGTCGTCCGTCAGGCGTATGACCTCGCGCTTGAAGGATATGGCCTCCACCGCCCGGTTAATGTCGCGGGCGAACGCTTCAAAGCCGCCGTTGAACCGATAAACGAACGTAGCTGCGGACTCCTTGGGGGATACCGCAAACTCCACCGCAGCGGTGTTTCCGTTGCTGCCCGGGGCAATCATCCATACCATATAATCGTCCGGCGCAATGTCTTCTTCGCCCTCTGAAGCAATGGTGTCCGTCTCCAGCTCTTCGCTCTCCGGCGTTTCCGCATCCGCCGCTTCCCAATCCGCAAAGTTCTTTTTGATGCCGACACAGATCAGCTTTGGATCGCAGATGGCTTTGAGGCTTTGATAGCTTTCCGCAGAGCGACTCTCCATGATTTTCGCTTCCAACGCTTTTACAAACGAAGGCGCAATGGATAGTAGCGCGCCGATTGGCACGGCCACGCCTTCCGGCATCAGCTTTGCGATGGCCGCCGCCTGCACGGAAGAGAGCGAACCGTCAAGTTCACGCGCGGTTTTCATGGCGTTTTCCCGCAGGGTACGGAGCTGCTTTGTCAATCCATCCGTAAACGGTTCGGTTTCGTAGCCCAGCCGCATAAACGTGTAGCTTTCCCCAGAGAGTAACCGCAGGGTGAGCGAAAAATCCCCTTGCTCCACCGCCGCTATAAAGCACAGCGGAATGCGCCGCCCGCCGTCATCAGGGGGGAGGAGAAGCACGCAGTCCCCATATAGCTCAATGCGCGCGGTTCCATTGGCGGTTTTGCCGCTTTCAGTATAGCTGTACACGCCCTCTGCCGTAACAAGAGGGGTTCCTTGGACAAACAGCGCCTTTCGCACCTGGTTGTTGTAGGCGGCGTACAATTCGCCGAAGAAGGGTTCGCAGTCGTATCCAAGCTTCGTGATTGTAAACGCCTCCGCATACGTCCGGATGCGCAGGGCGTACTCCTCCATGCCAAACGCGGCAATGTCCACATACGGTATGGAAAAGACCTCAAGAGGCGTAAGCAGGGTCAACGCGTCTTCGCCAACGCAGAGCTTGACTTCGCCGCATACTACCGGGGAATTGACCTGGCCTGTGTATTCCAAAGGCGTGCCCTCCTTGCTTGTTGCTGGTAAAAAACCTGCAAGCATTACGCTGGGGCTCTGCCCCAAACCCCGCTCAGGGCCGTAACGGCCCTAAGAACCCATCCAGAAAAATTATAGAGCGCTCTCGAAACAAGATGTAAGCCCCTAAAAAGGCTTTATTCATAGCCTGTTTATAGTTTGGTCCCGCAATCACCGCAGAATTTGGTGCCGGGCGCGTTCTCTGCCCCGCAGGAAGGGCATTTGCCTGAGGGTTTCGCGGCTGTCATGGGGCTGCCGCAGTTGTTGCAAAAGCGCACGCCCTGTGCGTTTTTCGCGCCGCATCTCGCGCAGGTGTTCAATGCAAGCGAAGCGCCGCAGTTGTTGCAGAATTTGCCGTTTCCGGCGGGCTTCCCACAGGAGGGGCAGACGGTGGTCTTGCTTTCCAGCTTGCCCTGCCAGACGGTGGCTGTTTCCGCGGCCTCATCGATATTCCGGCGCATGGCCTCCGCGCGGGCCTTGGCCACATAGACTTCCTGCCTTGGCGCACACTCCACGCAAAGGCCTTCGTCCTCGTTGTAGCAGGCATCACAAACATAGCTATGGCAGGCATGGCAGCGGTGGAAATGCTGGCTGGCTTCATTCTGCGCGCGCGCAAACGCCTGCTCATGTTCCTTTTGCCATTCGGGGCTCATGCCTTGAAACCGCTCGGAAAGAATATCGCCTCCGCGCTCCGCGGCATATCCAATGCTGGAAAGGGCTCCTCCAAACAGGCTGCCGATAATTCCTGCGCCTGCAGCCAAGCCTCTTAATCCCTTGCCTTTGTTGTAGGTTTCCGATTCAATAAAGCTGGACTTGTACCCGTCCTGACAGTTATCGCAATAGAACGTGAACTGGAACCCTGCATCCGTGGAATTGTCCTCATAATTGCGCGTAAAAGACTTGAGCATGGAACCTTCCTCCTGTTATTTTTTCAGCTTTTTGCCACAAGCAGTACATTTGGTGTTTTCAAAGAATTGCAGCTCTCCACAGCGAGGGTTCTGGCAGCGGATCATCAAGAAAGCTGCGCACTGCTCGCACTTATCGTCCACGAATGTCTGCCTTTGGCAGGTGGGGCAGCTTACATACAATGGGCGGCCACACCCGGCACAAACTGCCGATCCTTTTTCAACAGGACGCAGGCAGGTGGGGCAGAGATACCCGAAGGGGCTGCGGCTTGCACACTTCGGACAAAAGCGCGAATCCCGCTCAATAAAGGTACCACAATGGACACAGGGCTGTTTGTATGTCGCCATCTGTCATTCCTCACATATTCATGCTGTTTTTTGCCCGGATTGATAGGAATAAATCAATCATATTTTATATGATATTTCACGCATTGTATATCCTTTATCCTGATGAGTCCGTTTGGTGGTTTTGGCTTTTTAAAGTTATACCTATGAGTGTAAAAGTTACGTATCCCACTACACGATATCTATCGGTATAGAATCCGCTCATCTTAAGACCATGCGCAAAAAAGGGTCATGCTGATCGGTTATAGCATCGGGGGAACAAATTTGATTTGCAATGCTATAGCACCCATAGCGAAAAATCCGAAATACATTTCTCCCTTAGACCTTACTTGCTTATGGTAAAATAAAACTACGGAGTAATACCGGGAGGTGCACAAGTGAGGCCAAAGGATGTTCTACAACGATTTGTTGATGCGTTCAATCAATCTGATGTCGAAACCCTCTCGTCGCTTTATGCGGAAGACGCAGTGAACCATCAGGTTGCAAACATGCCGGTACAGGGACGCGACAACATCAAAAAAATGTTTGAACAGGAATTTGCACAGGCAAACATGGTTTGTATTGTGGAAAATATGTTTGAGGATGGTCAATGGGCCATCATGGAATGGCAAGACCCATCGGGTCTGCGTGGTTGCGGTTTTTTCCATGTTGTAAATGATAAAATTGTTTTCCAACGCGGGTATTGGGACAAACTTTCTTTCCTCCGGCAGCACGGTTTGCCGATTAAATAATATCCAGGCATGAGGTGACTATGTTGGCGAAGAACAATAAGCCGATGTTTTTTCTGCTGCTTATCCCGTTCTACCTGTTATTGCTTGTACTGCTCATTGGCCTGACGATGGGGAGCATTGAATGGCTGCGGTTTTTCGGCCTGAGTGTACTGATACTTTCCGCTGCATGGAGCTTAAGCCGAAAGGGTGGCCTATGGATCAACGCTTTGGGGCTTTTGATCTTTGCGGTTTTGGGCGGGGCGCTCATCTACACTACATTGGAGCAGCCCGAGCGTCTGGGGCCGTGGACAATCAACGTCTACTTTGGCGCGCTTTTGATTCTTCTGGGGCTGGTCGCATTTGTATATGATGTCATCAAACACAAAAATAGGCTTGGAAAGGCGCAAGACTAGCAGCTGGTTTTGCCGCCTTTCTTTTTTTCCTAACCAAAACAAACGGAATGATCGCAGACTATTACTTTCCGGTTGTACTTAAAGCACGGCTCATTCTCACTCTACTGTCCTGCCGCTACAGGCGTCATCTATGCGTCTTTGAAGCTGTTTCGTGTAGTAGCTAATCAGAAGCCTCTTGATTTTTTTTATTATTACCCTTCAAAACACTTGACTTTTTTATATTCATTAGATAAAGTAAATTTAGAGAAGTTGTAACCTTGACTTTTCGTATATCATATGTTAATATGGTGCGCTCTGTCTTTTCCGAAGCCCTACGTTCCTACGCAGGGTACTCTAGTAGGGAAAACGGGGCGCTCTTATTTTGGCATAAATGACCAATGCTCATAAGGATGCTCCCAGTGAGGATTTGAAGCCCCTCTGCTTCCTGTTGATATTCCTATGTTAAAATTCGGCAAAATTTCTCTTATATTTTTATTTATATGTGTATACAGCCGCTCTTTAGCTACGGTTCTTTTTCCTCTTCTTTTGGTCCCTTCAACCTTAGCCATATGAAGATTGTTTAGACGAAAGAACATTGCACCTAGTATGACGTCAATACACTGTAAAATTACATGATCGTGCGATTTTACTTCAGCAATATCTTCTTTTCTAATACGAACCTTGGCATCTTTGAAGCTTTGAATATTCTGTATATTAAACAAATAGTCCTTAAATTTTCTACAGTTCTCGCATTTATCAGGCAGTTGATCTAGATATATCCTTACAAATGTTGTCTCAGAATGTGTGCACTCTGCCAATCCAAAAGCATGCTTTACAAACTGATAATACATCTTAAAGTATTTGTCATCTCCTCTTAAGACCTCATTGTCAGTTGGCTTGTTTTCGTTGTTGCGAAACATAATTCGTACTTTAATTTTTCCTTGTCTTACAAAAGCAAAGAATACATCGATGATCTCCATATACTTTTCGACATAATTTTCGGTTACCTTTGTCCACTTAAGCTCTGAGTTTAGATTAAGAATTTCCTTCTTCTCTTTAATGGCACAAGTGATCTTATCAATATATCTGCCATCTACTATTGCACCGCCAAAAAAATCGCTAAATTTGGGTCCTGATTGCGCAGACTCATCGCAAAAAATTACATATTCCAATATGATTCCCCCAAATATTATCCAATCACTATAAAGGATATAATATACCTGTTACATTTGTTTATCAATATTAGGTAGGCAAAGTAAATGGTCTGATATACTTCTATTTTTCTTTTTTTATGTAGTATAATAAAGCAAATCGGGGAAATGGAGCCTTCTTCTCTCATGGGCGTCAGAAGCACGGCCAAGGCCATCATTGTAGGCAACGGCAAGGTATTGCTGAACAAATGCTACGACAAACACAACGGCCACTATTATTCCCTGCCCGGCGGCGGGCAGAACCAGTATGAGCCGCTTGAAGAGGCCGTCATCCGGGAATGTTTGGAGGAAACGGGCTATACCGTAACCCCTGTCCGGTTTGCGGCGCTGTGTGAAGAAATCTGCATGGATGAAGAAATCAGGGTCACTTATCCACAGTATGCACACAAGTTATACCATATCTTCGTCTGCGCGCTGGCGAGTCAAGATGTAATAGCGCCCACCGAAACAGACGATCTCCAGCTGGGCGCTGTCTGGGTAGAGATCGACGCCCTTTCCTCCATCCGCCTGCTTCCCAAGGCGGTAGGGGAGCATATAACGGAAATCATCGATGGCGCGCCGCCCATGTTTCTAGGCACGGAGCACATTGCTTTCAACCACGGATAATGTCGCATCCGCTGTTATTCTGTTATAAGACAAGTTTCTACACGCTGCACAAACGCCCGAATCCGAAGCAAGTTTGCCGGATGCGGGCGTTTTTTATCGCAGCCGCGCATTTTCTTAGCGGGGCGTTAGGCGTACATTTGTAGGCATACCATTACTCGTATATTTTTTAACAAAATAGATTGACAACTATCTCACAAAGTCGTATAGTAGCTACCAAGGATAGCTACCAATGACGTATGCTTTCTCATATCGCACCTTTATAGCCGAATACGCAACCCCAATACTTGCAAGCCCCATCTGAAAACCTTATGATAAGAACAAACAAAGGAAAAAAGAGGATACGGCATGGGGGATATGATCAGCCGGCTCAAGGAGTTCGGCTTTACGGAAACGGAAGCGAAAGTCTATATCGCGCTGCTGCAAAACGGGGACTGTACGGGGTATGAGGCCAGCAAATACGCTGGCGTACCGCGCTCTAAAGTCTACGCGACATTGGAAGCGCTCGTCAGCCGCGGTATACTGGCGACCGCGCTGCGGGAAAAGACAAGCGTCTACCGCGCCAAGCCCATTGAACAGCTCGTTGCGCTCATCCGCAACCAAACGGAGGACGCGCTTACCCGCCTGGAGGAAGAAGCCCGTACGTTTGAGGCCCCCCGGGACGGCGAGCAGATCTGGCAATTGACCGGCTACCAAAGCATCCTCAACAAATGCCGGCATCTCGTTGAGGACGCAAAGCAGGAAGTGTTGATCCAGATCTGGAAGCAGGATCTTGACGCGCGGCTTGAACAATGCATCATCAGCAAGCAGGCGGAAACCGGGCGCGTGCTCGTTATCCTTTATGATGAAGAGGAAACGTATGAAAC
>JAEXTB010000136.1 GCA_023453725.1 Bacillota bacterium
GTTTAAAGGGCAGCTTCGCCCTCTAAGCACAAAACGGACAATACGGAGGCGGACATTCAATTCAATTTACAATTAGGAATGAAAAAGTCGAAAAAACCGGTATAATTGGCGGCCAACGGGATATACAGGACGTATAGATTCGGAAAGTTTAGGATTTAGTAAACAATATGGAGAATGTTATTGTTTTTTTCGCATTAACGTTAATGTATTATACAACGGCAGAAAAAAATTGTCAAGTCCCCTTGTTTTAGAAACATGTATTTCCTTGTAAAAATACAACATAAGAACAGGATTTATACACAATATTATACAGGACGCGGTTGCGTTTGAAAAGTACAAAATCGGCTGTAGCGTGTGCGCCGGCAGGTGCAAAAAAAGCTGATTTATCTGGGACGGACGCTGCTCCTGCCGATCAGTTTTGTCTCAATTGTTTTCTGGTAGTACCCGTCGGTGGGATGATCGCCCTTGATGCGCTTTAATAGAATATGGATTGCCTGGGCCGCCATCTCCGTCTTGCAGTTATCTATGCTTGCAAGGCGCATGGGCAGCGGAAAATTGGATTGTATGTTGTCAAAACCGATCACGGAAAAATCATCGGGAATCCGGTATCCGTCATTCTGCAGGTATTCCATCAGTACCAGAGCTACAATATCGCTGAATGCAAATATCGCGGTAAACTGTATCCCTTTTTTGATGAGATCCCCGACAATTTTCTGGCTGCCGTTGCCTTTGATGGGCACCTCGCAAAGAAGCTCTTCCCGGATTGGAATTCCCGCTTCCGTAAGCGCGTCACAATATCCAAGCCTGCGGTTGAGCGCACTGGAATTGTAGGCAGGGCCCTGCACCAGCAAAATGTCCTTATGTCCGTTTTCAATGAGGTATTTTGCTGCCTGGTAGCCGCCCAGCCGGTCGTCCCCCACCACAAAATCCGTCTCCACTTCAAAAGAGCGGCGCGCAAACAGGACAAACGGAACGCCGGATTCTTTTAAAAACAACGTATTGCGTTCGGATTTCTGGGCCGGGCAAATCAATATGCCGTCCACATTCCGGTTGAGCGCAGTCTGTATGGCAAGATATTCGGCATCGTCATCCTCAGATGTATTGAGCAATATTGTGGAATAGCCGTGCCGCCTTGCGTTTCTTTCCACTTCCTCGGTAATAATGCTGTAAAACAGATTGGAGACGTCTCCAACAATCACCGCAATGGTATGCGTATACCCCGAACGCAGGCTGGCAGCAATGGTATTGCCCATATAGCCCATCTCGCCTGAAACCTGCTGGATATACTTGCGTGTTTCCTCGGAGATATCCTGCATGTTCCGAAGCGCGCGCGATACGGTATTGATGCTGAAGCCGGTTTTTAATGCGACGTCTTTGAGCGTGGTGCGGTTCTTTGGTCTAGGCGGCATACGTACTCTACCTTCGCTGCTGATCGTTTGAATTGTAACAACCCGATCTTGTTGAAACGATCATAGCACGTTTGTTTTCGCTTGTCTAATATAATCAAAAGGCACGCGCGGACTCTTTCGTACAAAGCAAAACGCATGTCCCATAAAAGGCGCTTATATTGTCTATGCTCCCATTTTTCGTGTATACTAAAGGCTGCGGCGGGGTATCCGCCACGGATCACTGACGATTTGAGGATGAACCAATGAAAGCAATCATGTATGGCGCAGGCAACATCGGGCGCGGTTTTATCGGCGCGCTGTTCTCACAATCCGGCTATGAAGTGACATTTATTGATGTAGCGGAGGCCGTGATCGCGCAGCTCAACCAGGACGGCGCTTACCCACAGCGTATTGTAAGCAGCGAAGGGTTTACGGATGTGCTCATAGAGCATGTAAATGCGATTGACGGCAGGAACGTGGAAGCCGTCGTGAACGCCATTGCCGAAGCCGATATCATGGCAACGGCGGTGGGCGTTAACGTATTGAAGCATGTTGCCCCCCTGATTGCGGCGGGTCTCAAGAAGCGCTTTCTAAATCCGCGCCCGCTCAATATTATCATCTGTGAGAACCTGATGGACGCAAACAAGGTGCTCGAAGGCATGCTCAAAGAGCAGATGACCGAACAGGAACAGCGGTTAATGGATACGTATGTGGGTCTTGTGGAAGCCTCCATAGGCCGCATGGTGCCCATTCAGAAACCCGAAATGCAGGATGGCAACCCATTGCGCGTCTGCGTGGAGAAATACGATTACTTGCCTGTAGACAAAGCCGCGTTTGTTGGCGGCATTCCCGCGCTTAAAAATCTCGTGCCGTTTTCCCCGTTTGATTTTTATATCAAGCGCAAGCTGTATATCCACAATATGGGCCATGCGACCTGCGCATACCTTGGGCAGCTTTCGGGCGCCACTTATATTTATGAAAGCATTGCCCAGCCTTTGATCCGCCAGGCGGTGCACAACGCAATGCTCGAAAGCGCGTTTGCCCTTTCCGCCCGGTATGGCGTAAACGCGGGGGATATTTCCATGCACATTGACGATTTAATCACTCGGTTCCAAAACGCAGCGCTTGGCGATACCTGCGCACGGGTCGGCGCGGACGCAAGGCGGAAGCTATCTCCTGCCGACCGCATGATCGGTTCTTCCAGCCTGTGCTTACAAGAGCGCGGCGTTCCGGTGTTCATTTGCCTGGGTGCAGGCGCTGCCGTATATGCATTCCTTGCCCAGGAAAATTTGGAGCAGACGGAAAAGAACGCAAAGAAGGCGTTGCTTGAGGTCAGCGGCTTAGCGAAGGATAGCGCACTTGTGCCGGTGATATCGGAGTTCTATGCGCTTTTCGCCGCCCATACGCCGTTTGACGCCGTGCTGCGCCGCGCGGATGCATTGCGCGCCCAGCTGCGGGGAGCAATTATCTAATACAAAAGGTAAGGGAAAGCATTCGTCCCTTGCATGGCCGATCCTGGCCGTGCTATACTGAGTTACAATTCAATACAGAGGATTTCAGGTGCCGAAAGGCCGGAGTTTCCGGCCGGCTTAACAAGGAAGAGGGGTAACTCCCCCACGATCCCGTCGCTGTAAAGGCGGAGTCTGCATCCAATCGCCACTGGTCAACCGGGAAGGCGGATGCGGGCAAAGATGCCTCGAGTCAGAAGACTTGCCTGAAAACCGGGTGCAAAGAGCCACGAGGAATTGGCGTTCGTACCAAGCCTTGCCGTATCAACGCGGCAGGCTTGTTCTTCTTTGCAGCAGGCGTTTGAAATCCCCTTGTATATTACAGGGGGTTTTTTATATGGAGAAAATACGGACAAACAAAAAACTATGGATACTCGCGGCAGTTGTAGTGGTGCTTGTTGCTGCGTTCCTGCTGGTGTATCACAACTTTGCCGCGAAGCCCGTTACAGGTGCCAAGGAGCTTTCCATATCCATTCTTCATGGCGACGGCAGTGAGAAGGAGCTTACGCTGCATACGGATGCCGAGTATCTGCGCGGCGCGTTGGAAGAGCAATCCCTCATTTCCGGAACGGAAGGCGATTTTGGCCTGTATGTGCTCACCGTGGATGGGGAAACTGCGGACGAGAGCAAGCAGCAGTGGTGGATGTTCACCAAAGGCGGTGAGCAGGTCAATACCGGTGTGGATATGACGCCCATACAGAATGGCGAGGCATATGAAATCACGCTCAAGACCGGCTGGTAATCTCCCTTTTTCGGTTCAAAATATTACCCTCATGGGCGTGCTTGGCGCGCTTTTAATTCTGGTGCAGGTGGGGCTTGCGGTGCTGCCCAATATAGAGCTGGTATCGCTGCTGATCATCCTATACTCGCTGGTATTCGGCAGGCGCGCGCTGATACCCGTGGCTGTATTCATACTGGTGGAGGGTCTCATTTACGGCTTCGGGTTGTGGTGGCTCAATTACCTGTATATTTGGCCATTATTGGTCTTGGTTGCGCTGCTCTTAAAAAAGCAGCGCGGCCGCATTTTCTGGGTCATTGTAAGCGCGGCATATGGACTTTCTTTTGGCGCACTGTGCGCCATACCCTATCTGTTTATCGGCGGACTGCCCTCTGCATTTGCTTACTGGGTGCAGGGCATTCCGTTTGACCTGCTACACTGTTTTGGAAACGGGGTCACTGCTTTCCTGCTGTTCAATCCTTTATTGAAGCTGTTCGAGCGGCTTAACAGCCGCATGTTCGCCGCACAAACCGCGGAATAGGCGCTATATCTTGTCATTGAGGAGGACCATGTGGATATGGTCCTCCCAAACGCCGTTGATCTTCAGATATTTAGGCGAAAGCCCTTCATTGCAAAACCCCAGCTTTTCCACAACGCGCAGCGAAGCCTTGTTTCTAGGCATAATATTTGCTTCAATGCGGTGCAGGCCATATTCCTCAAACATGATGGATATGCCCTTTTGCAGGGCTTCGGTCATATAGCCCTTTCCAGTCTCTTTCCCATCGAGCTTATAACCTAAAAAGCAGGACAAGAACGCGCCGCGGACGATGTTGTTAAAGCCGAACGCGCCTATGGTTCTGTCCTCTTCTCCATTCTTGAAAACCCACAGCCGCAGAGAACGTCCGTTTTCCAAATCCGCCTGTTCCTGCGCCAGAAGGTCGCGCTGGTTTTGCAGCGTGTAAAACGCCTCTTCCCGCACAGGCTCCCATGCTTCCAGAAAGGCCTTGTTACGCTGATAATACTGCAGTGCAAGCTCCGCGTCGGATGGATTGAGTGCTTTTAACACAAGCCGATCGGTTTCATATCTCATTGGAGCATACCTTTCCGTACCTTTATTCCGCGCTTACAAGCATACCTGCAATTTCGTTTGTTTGCAATCCATCTACCCTTTTGATCGATTGTTGACTGCACAAAACGGGGCAGCTAGACTGCCCCGCTTTGTTAACATGCTTGTGCTTTCCTATTTGGCCGCCGCTGCAGCGCTTGATAATTTACGGGTTTTCGGAAGTTCCCTGTGCCAACTCAAGCAAACGAAAAGAGCGCCGCATATTGCGGCGCTCTTTTTGCTTTGCTTATACGACTTAGAAGATGGAGTAGGTCAGGAACAGGATGGCAGACATGGAGGAAACCAGGGATACCACCGTGATCTGCGTGTTAATGGACGGGCCTGCGGTGTCCTTGAACGGATCGCCAACGGTATCGCCGATAACGGCAGCCTTGTGCGCATCCGAGCCTTTGCCGCCGCAGTGGCCGGACTCGATGTACTTCTTGGCGTTGTCCCAAAGGCCGCCCGCGTTGCTCATCATAAGAGCAATGAGGAGACCGGAAATGATGTTGCCCGTGAGATAGCCGCCGATGGCCTGCACGCCGCCGATGAACCCAACAGCCAGCGTGACGAGGATCGCCACAAGACCGGCGGGAATCAGCTCGCGAATCGCGCCGATGGTCGCGATATCGATGCACTTGTCATAGTCCGGCAGCACGCCCGGCTTGCCTTCTTTGAGGCCCGGGATGCTGTTGAACTGACGGTGGATTTCCGTAACCATCTTCTGGGAGTTGCGGCTCACGCCCATCATCAGCATGGCGGAGAACACAGCGGGGATCGCCGTGCCGACCAGCGCGCCGAAGAATACGAGCGGGTTCATAATGTTGAAGCCGACGTCTGCGCCGCCGTTTGCGACCACGATCTCCTGGAACGCAGCCAACAGAGCGATAACCGTGAGGCCCGCAGCACCGATGGCAAAGCCCTTGGTGATGGCCTTTACGGTGTTGCCCGCAGAGTCGAGCTTATCAGTCACTTCAAGCACTTCGTCGCCCAGGCCGCACATTTCCGCAACGCCGCGCGCGTTGTCCACAATGGGGCCGTACGCGTCGTTGGAAATGATCATGCCGACGATGGAGAGCATGCCGACTGCAGCAATGGAGATACCGAACATCGGATAGCTGCCGCCCAGAGGTTCGCACAGCTTATAAGCGCCCAGCGCCGCAACGCCGATACCGGCAAGCGCCGGGAAGGAGCTTAAGAGACCATAGGACATACCGGTGAGTATGGTGAACGCGGGGCCGTTTTTGCAGGCCTCCGCAACCTTTTCCACCGGTTTGCGCTCGTCGCCCGTGAAGTAATCGCTTGTAATGCCGATGACTACGCCAACGACCATACCAAGGATCGCAGCGCCCCAAAGGCGCCATTCAAAGCCAGAAAGAAGCACAGCGAAGAAAGTAAGCACCACATAGATGCCACAGGTAAGGTACGTACCGCGGTTAAGCGCGGCACCGGGCTTGCCGTTCTTGCCAATTTTGGAGAACAGCACGCCGACGATAGACGCGAGGAGACCCAAAGCGCCAAAGCAGAACAGCAGGTTTTCCTGCTGAAGCGGCAGCGCAATAACCATCGCGGCAGCAATGGAAGCAACGTTGGAGTCAAAGAGGTCAGCACCCATACCGGCCACGTCGCCTACGTTATCGCCTACGTTATCTGCAATAACGGCAGGGTTGCGCGGGTCGTCTTCGGGGATGCCGAGTTCTACCTTACCGGTGAGGTCAGCCGCGATATCCGCAGATTTTGTGAAGATACCGCCGCCAGCTTTTGCGAACAGAGCGAGTGAGCTTGCACCGAAGCTAAAGCCCAGCACGATGCCGGAATCGCCCGTGAGCAGGTGGAGGATTGCGGTCCCCGCAAGCGAAATGCTCACAACCGCCATACCCATGACTGCGCCGCCGCGGAAACCGGCCATGAAGGAAGGCGCAACGCCGTGCTTTGCAGCGACCGCCGATTTGATGTTGGCGATGGTAGCGATGCTGATGCCCACATATCCCGCCAAAGCGGAAAGCGCAGAGCCGAGGATATAAGCGACCATGGTCCAAAGGTTGGTGGTCCAATCACCCTGCCAGATCGGCTTGGGGAAGAAGAGGATCAACAGCGCGCTGACGATACCGACGAAAATCGTCAGCACCTTGTATTCCCGCTTGAGGAATGTGAAAGCGCCCTTGCGAATGAGTTGACCGATGTGCTCCGTGCCTTCTCCTCCGGGCAGCTTTTCTACCCAGCGGTAGAAATAGGCCGCGACGCCGATGGCAAG
>JAEXTB010000171.1 GCA_023453725.1 Bacillota bacterium
ACTTATACCGCCGCGTCATCAACCGCAACAACCGTTTAAAGAGGCTGTTGGAGTTGAAAGCGCCGGATATCATCGTGCGCAACGAAAAGCGCATGCTCCAGGAAGCGGTTGACGCTTTGATTGACAACGGCCGCCGTGGCCGCCCGGTGACGGGCCCCGGCAACCGTCCCTTAAAATCCCTTTCGGATATGCTGCGCGGTAAGCAGGGCCGTTTCCGCCAGAACTTGCTTGGTAAGCGCGTGGACTACTCCGGCCGTTCCGTTATCGTCGTAGGGCCGGATCTCAAAATGTTCCAGTGCGGCCTGCCCAAGGAAATGGCGCTTGAACTCTTTAAGCCCTTCGTCATGAAGAAGCTGGTGGAAGAGGGCCACGCGCACAACATCAAATCCGCCAAGCGTATGGTGGAGCGCGTCCGCGCAGAGGTGTGGGGCGTACTGGAAAGCGTCATCAAGGACCATCCGGTGCTCTTGAACCGTGCGCCTACGCTGCACCGCTTGGGTATTCAGGCATTTGAACCGGTTCTCGTAGAAGGCCGTGCATTAAAGCTCCATCCGCTCGTCTGCACCGCGTACAACGCGGACTATGACGGAGACCAGATGGCTGTACACGTACCGCTTTCTGTGGAAGCGCAGGCGGAAGCACGCTTTTTGATGCTCGCTTCCAACAACATTCTAAAACCGCAGGACGGTAAGCCGGTCGTATCCCCCACGCAGGACATGGTTATCGGCTGCTATTACCTGACATTGGATCGTCCGGGCTCCAAAGGTGAGGGGAAGGCTTTCCACAGCGAAAGCGAAGCCTTCATGGCCTACCAGACCGGCGTCGTTTCTCTGCAGGCAAAGGTTAAGGTACGTGTGGAGCGCGTGATTAACGGAGAAAAGCGCCGCAAGGTGATCGATACCACCGTTGGGCGGCTGCTCTTTAACAACGCCATCCCGCAGGATCTTGGGTATGTGGACCGTTCCAAGGAAGAAAACATGTTCCAGCTTGAGATCGACCGCCTCGTGCTCAAGAAGGACCTTGGCAAGATTGTGGACAGCTGCTACAGAAAGCACGGCCCCACCATCACCTCCGAAGTGCTTGACAATATTAAGAAACTCGGCTTCCAGTACTCCACGCGCGGCGGCATCACCGTAGGTTTCCAGGACATTACAGTCCCCAAGGAAAAGCCGGAACTGCTGCAGCTTGCGGAAAAAGAAGTGGATAGTATTGACTCGCTCTTCCGCAGCGGCTTGCTCTCCGATGCGGAGCGTAAGCAGCGCGTCATCAAGGTTTGGGAAAAGACGACCAACGATGTCACCGACGCGTTGATGAAATCGCTTGACCCCTACAACCCGATTTACATGATGGCGAACTCCGGTGCGCGTGGTAGCACCGCACAGATCCGCCAGCTGGCCGGTATGCGTGGCTTGATGGCTGACCCGTCCGGTCAGATCATCGAAGTACCGATCCGAGCGAACTTCCGTGAAGGTCTTACGGTGCTTGAATTCTTCGTTTCTTCGCACGGTGCGCGCAAAGGTTTGGCGGATACCGCGCTTCGAACGGCTGACTCCGGTTACCTCACCCGCCGTCTCGTTGACGTATCCCAGGACGTCATTGTGCGTGAAGAAGACTGCTTTGCCGTACGCGGCGAAGCCGTCAAGGGCATGCGCTTTACCGCCATCAACGAAGGCAACAAGGTCATTGAACCGTTGGGGGATCGTTTGCTGGGCCGCTATACCGCAGAAAACGTAATTCATCCTGAGACCGGTGAAATACTCATCAAGGCAAACTCCCTGCTGGATGTGGAGGAGTGCAAGCTCATCAATAAGCTTGGGCTCGAGTCCGTCACCTGTCGTACGGTATTCACCTGCCGCAGCGAACGCGGCATCTGCGCGAAGTGCTACGGCTCTAACCTTGCAACAGGCAACGAGGTCAACATCGGCGAAGCGGTGGGCATCATTGCTGCACAGGCTATCGGTGAACCCGGCACGCAGCTGACGATGCGTACGTTCCATACCGGCGGCGTCGCGGGAGACGATATCACGCAGGGTCTTCCCCGCGTGGAAGAGCTCTTTGAAGCGAGAAAGCCGAAGGGCCTTGCTGTAATCTCTGAGATTAACGGCACGGTCAAACTCAGCGACAGCAAGAAAAAGCGCGAAGCCATTATCTCCAACGAAGACGGCGAAAGCGAAACCTACCTCATCCCGTTCGGCTCAAAGCTTAGGGTGCGCGACGGCGATGTGGTGGAAGCTGGCGATGAGTTGACGGAAGGCTCCATCAACCCGCACGATATCTTAAAGATCAAAGGCGTCAAGGGCGTGCAGGCCTATATGCTCAAGGAAGTGCAGAGCGTATACCGTCTGCAGGGTGTAGAAATCTCAGATAAGCATATTGAGGTCATCATCCGCCAGATGCTCAGAAAGGTCCAGATTGAGGACGCGGGCGATACGGAAATGCTGCCCGGCGAGCTCATTGACATTTTCCGCTTCGAGCGTGAGAACGAAGCCGTCATTATGAACGGCGGCCAGCCTGCAATCGCAAAGCGCAAGCTGCTGGGTATCACAAAGGCGAGCTTGGCGACAGACTCCTTCCTTTCCGCCGCTTCCTTCCAGGAGACGACGCGGGTACTCACCGAGGCTGCCATCAAGGGCAAAATCGATCCGTTGGTCGGCCTGAAGGAAAACGTCATCATCGGCAAGCTGATCCCCGCAGGTATCGGGCTCAAGCGGTATAAGAATGTTGAGGTAAGCGAAAACACCTCCAACACATAAGGGGGAGCGCCATGAAACGGATTATCACCAACGAAAAGTGCAGGCTCTACCATACCCCGCACTGCGATCTTCTCAATATGCCCTCCTGTGAGGTGTGTATTATGAACGGCAAGGAAGAGGAAAGCGAGCAGGTTGCCAATGATTTGGATGTGCTCGCCTCCCTGTTGCCTGAAGGCGGCATCCATCCGCTTTTCTCTACGGAAGAGTGCAGGCTTTGTAAGAAAGAGCACCCCAATAAGCGCGCTTATTACGGGCTGATGGATCTGGGGCATGTGGAGCCCAAGCGCACCAAGCGGTCGATCATTGGCCTCAAAGTGAAATCGGCTGTCGGCTCTCTTGTACCGGTGCAGATATCCGTATGCAACGCATGCCGCAAGCGCATCCTAGTATTGGAGTATCTGCCCATCCTCCTGCCGTTAATCGTAGGCATCGTTACTTTGATTGCGCTGATGCTGCCCGGCGTATCCGACGCGCTCGAGCGTACGGCAACGCTGCTGCCGTTTGCGCTGTTCGTAGCGCTGGTGCTTATTTCCGCCATAGCGGGAAAGGTGCTTTCGAACGTTCTAGAGAAGCGCTACGCAAAGCTGACGGAGCTGGATCCATTCCAGTTGCCCATACTCAAACAGATGAGGGAAAAGGGCTGGTTTCCGCTCAATGTCAACGGGAAGCGCCTGCGCCTGGTGTTTGTGAAAAAGCGCATGCATATGGGCGTCGGAACCGGAACACCCGAGGATGCGGTTTGCCCCATAGAGCAATAGCCTGCGCATTTGTACCTGAAAAGCGCCGCGCTGCCTAAAAAAGGTTTTGACAACACCCCGTTTGGATGATAAAATACGCATGGTGCGCCTTTGGGGACGTTTGTTCCTTGAGCACCATGCGTATCTTAGTTTCTATGCCGCTTTCCCTTGCTTTTCCGAGGGGAAAATGGGGACACGCAGGCGTAAAGGCGAAAGGGGCGTATGGGATGTCGTCGCGTTTTTTTCAAAATGCCGTGGTTGGCACCAAGCAGGTGCTCAGGGCCATTCAGGCGGGCGTGCTGGAACGTGTAGTGATTGCCCTAGATACGGAGACGTTTTTGCAAAACAAGCTCAGAACCGTATGCGAGGAGTATGGCATGGCCGTGGAAACGGTGGCGACCATGCGGGAGCTTGGCGCTCTGTGCGGTATCGAGGTTGGTGCCGCATGCGCCGGATTGCGCAAGCAGCCTTAGGCACTTCGGTTTGCCCGGATGCTTGGGCGGCGCAGTTATTTTGATGATCTCTCCCTTCAAGGGGTTGCAGGGAGTTTTCTTAACACATAAATCCTGTGCGGCGTGGAGCCGCAAAACGTTGCATGCCGATGCGAGTGCCTATGCTGAAGGCCAGGCGTTGGCCCCGAACAAAGAAAACGACTGGATATTATTTAGGAGGAAATAGAATGCCTACGATCAACCAATTGATCCGCAAGGGCAGGGAGCAGGTGGAGTATAAATCCAACTCCCCTATACTCAAGAAGCGTCCCCAGCGCAGGGGCGTTTGCACCGCCGTGCGTACCATGACCCCGAAAAAACCGAACTCCGCTCTTCGTAAGATCGCCCGTATCCGTTTGACGGACGGCCTCGAAGGTACCGCTTATATCCCCGGCATCGGCCACAACCTGCAGGAGCACTCCGTTGTGCTTATCCGCGGCGGCCGCGTAAAGGATCTGCCGGGCGTCAGGTACCACATCATCCGCGGCGCGCTCGATACTGCCGGCGTTGCAAAGCGCATGCAGTCTCGCTCCTTGTACGGCGCAAAGCGTCCGAAGAAGTAAGGAGGAATAAAGTATGCCAAGACGTGGTTTTATACCCAAGCGCGAAGTGCTTGCGGATCCTATTTATAACAGTGTTGTCGTAACGAAGCTCATCAACCAGGTCATGCTCGACGGCAAGCGCGGCACGGCGCAGAAAGCCTGCTACGGCGCGTTTGACATCATCCGCGAAAAGACCGGCCGTGAGCCTCTTGAAGTGTTCACCCAGGCAATGGGCAACATCATGCCTATCCTGGAAGTCAAAGCCCGCCGCGTCGGTGGCGCGACCTACCAGGTCCCCATCGAAATCCGCCCGGAGCGTCGGCAGACGTTGGGCCTCAGGTGGCTTGTCTCCTACTCCCGCAACCGCAGCGAGCGCACCATGATGCAGCGCCTTGCGGGCGAGATCATGGACGCAGCCAATCAGGCGGGTAACGCCTTCAAAAAGAAGGAAGACACCCACAAGATGGCCGAAGCCAACAAGGCATTCGCAAACTATCGCTGGTAAGCAGAAGGTTCGCCGATACGGCCTTGCCGTATCCGCGGCATGTTTTCATGCGGATGGACCATTATCCTTTTGTAACCCATTGGAGGAAAGATTTTTTGTTTATGGTTACTACTCATTGTCCCTTTAACGGAAAGGAACGTGCCCATGCCTAGACAGACATCCCTGGATATGACCAGAAACATAGGCATAATGGCGCATATAGACGCCGGAAAGACCACGACCACCGAACGTATCCTTTTTTACACGGGCAAGATCCATAAGGTGGGCGAGGTGCATGAAGGCGCCGCTACGA
>JAEXTB010000216.1 GCA_023453725.1 Bacillota bacterium
CGGCCCCACCGGGCCAACCGGCCCTGCTGGAGATACGGGGCCCACCGGTCCTACCGGCGCAGCCGGCGCAACCGGCCCCACCGGTCCTACTGGTCCTACCGGCCCTGCTGGCGCAACCGGCCCCACCGGTCCTACCGGCCCTGCTGGTGAAAATGCTTGCCCATCAACCGGTGAACTGGTGGTAAACGGAGGAATGGAAGCATTCAGTGGAGATGGCGTACCCATCGGCTGGACATCAACGACGCCGGACGCTGTCGCCCCGGAAACAGCGCAAGGTCGGGTGCACTCAGGTAATTCGTCAGTCAATTTGGAGGACGGTGCAACGCTCACACAGGTGGTTGATACAATCACCGCAGGATGCTTCTATGACTTCTCGTTTTTTGCACGTGGCGAAGGTGCCGAGGTTGGGTTTACCGCAACGGTTACCTTCCTGACCCCGGGAGGTGACGTCCCTGGCGGCACGATTACGGTCAGGCAGCAGGACCTCACCAACGACAATCGTGATTTTGCGTATTATCGTATCTTTACCACCGCAGCTCCCGCGAATGTTACCGGGGCCCGGATCGATTTTACGGTTACGGCAGACGGCGAGCAATCTCTCGATCTTGATGATGTGTCTTTCGGAAGTCAATAATGTGATGTAAAAACAAAACCTGAAGAGGCTGCCTCAGATATAAAAAGTCTGAGGCAGCCCTTTTTTATAAAATAATATGAATAGGAAATAAACAAATGCGCAGCACAATTGCCTCGTGTCGAAAAAAAGGATAGAATGAATTTCAGGAATACCCGGATTTACTCTATATAGCAATTTTGTTTTTTCAGAAACAAAGGAGGACGCATGGCTGTTAGACGCCGCAGACGCACCCGTCTAAACCCTTTGCAGCGCACAGGATACCGTGCAGCGCGCTCCCTTGCGCTGTTTATACTTCGAATACGCAACGCACTTTCCGCCCTCAGGCCTGCAGGCCGTGTAACGGCAGGCATCGTGACGGCAGGCATTGTTACAGGCGTAATATTGCTCATAGCCTCGCCCACAAAAACCGCTTCCGCAAACAAATTGGCAAATGCACCCATTGTGCTTGCAAGCGGCTCCGCAAACGTCGGAGCAGCAACCCAGAGCACGGTGCTCGATCTGCCCGCGTCAACGCCCACGCCGGAACCTACCCCGGTTCCCACGCCGACACCCGATCCTTCTCTTTATGAGGGTGTGGCGGACAGCGAAGCGGTGACGGATCTTCAAAACCGGTTGATGCACCTTGGGTATCTCGATATCGACGAACCCACCCAGCACTTCGGCCCCGCCACAAAGTACGCCGTGCAGCTTTTCCAGCGCCAGCACAACCTGCAGCAGGACGGCATTGCGGGTGCAGCGACCCTTGCCCTTATCTACTCCGACGAAGCACAGAAATACACCCTGCTCGAAGGCACCAGCGGTACGGATGTGGACAACTTCCAGCGCCAGTTGAAAGCGCTCGGTTATCTATCCAAGACCACCGGCTATTATGGTACGGAGACGATCGAGGCCGTCAAAGCCTTCCAGAAGGAAAACGACCTGCATGTGGATGGCAAAGCAGGGCAGAAGACGTTTGATATGATCAACTCCGACGAGGCCAAGCAGAGCCCCAACATGGCCAAGGAAGCCCGCCGCAAGGCAAATATCGACATCATGATTGAAACTGCGAAAAAGCAGCTGGGCGACCGGTATATACTCGGCAACGAAGGCCCCAATTCTTTTGACTGCTCGGGTTTGGTATCCTACTGCCTCAAGGAAGCAGGTTCCAACCGCAGAAGGCTTAACGCCGCGGGCTACTCCAAGGTGAGCGACTGGCAGAAGATCACAAGCTACAGCGACCTGAAGAAGGGCGACCTGATATTCTTCTATAACGATGGCAAGACCAAGGTGGGCCATGTAGGCATCTACATCGGCGGCGGCGAGATGGTGGATGCTTCTTCCGCCAACGGCAAAGTAGTGCGCCGCTCTGCAACCACCTCCTACTGGAAGAGCCACTTTGTCTGCGCAAGGAGGCCCTGGTAACAAAAAGAGCTTGGCGGCGAGAGAATACAATTCTCCCGCCGCATATTTGCCTCTATGCCAACGGACTAAGCAAAGGACGGGTGTGTGTCAGAAGCATGCCGTCCTTTTCAAAAGCTGAATTTCAGGGAAGTATTTTCCTGAGGATTTATCGTTTTCCAATGTTATGCTTAAGGAGGTATTTACAAGTTATGTCCACCATTGCTTTTATCGGCACGGGCATTATGGGCGCAGCCATGGCGGGCCATCTACTGGACGCGGGGCATGCGCTCTTTGTCTATAACCGCACCAGGGAAAAAGCGCAGCCGCTTATTGAAAAGGGCGCCGTCTGGAAGGACACCCCTGCGGCCTGTGTGGAGGAAGCCGAGTTCGCTATCACCATGGTAGGCTACCCGTACGATGTGGAGGAGACCTATTTCGGCGAACACGGGCTGTTCTTAGCAGCAAAGCCCAACACCGTACTCATTGACATGACCACGAGCAGCCCCAAGCTTGCAAAGCGCATCTACGAGGAAGCGCAAAAACGAGGGATGTCCGCGCTTGACGCGCCTGTGTCCGGTGGGGATATCGGGGCAAGAAACGCCACGCTCTCCATTATGGCGGGCGGCGATGAGGAAGCGTTTTCCCGCGCGATGCCGCTCTTTTCCTGTATGGGCAAGACTATTTCCCGCATTGGCGGTGCGGGGGCGGGACAGCATACCAAAATGGCAAACCAGATTGCCGTCGCGGGCGCGGTTGCCGGTGTAAGCGAAGCCATTTCCTACGCAAAAGCCGCCGGACTGGACGGAGAGACCGTACTAAAGGCCATCAGCGGCGGGGCAGCCGCAAGCTTCCAGTTGACCAATAACGGCCCGCGCATGCTGCACGGAGACGACGCGCCGGGTTTCTATATCAAACATTTTGTAAAAGATATGGATATTGCTTTGGATGAGGCGCGTGACGTCAGGCTGATGCTGCCGATGCTTGCCACGGTAGCCGCCATGTATGAGGATTTGTGCGACCGGGGGTTTGAAAATCTTGGCACACAGGCCCTGATACGGTATTATAAAGACGCAGAGTAACGGAGAACGGAAAGGCACCACTTCCATTACCCGTTTATAAGGAGGAACTTACATGAGAAAAAGCCGCAGAGGGCGGCAGACCCGCCGCAACCGTACCGTAAACTGGAAACGGTTTTTGCTGTTTCTTATCATGATCTGCGCGATTGCAGCCGTTGTTGTAATCGGCATACAGCTTTTAAGCGGCGATGGGGAAGGCCCTCTTGATAACGTGCTGCCCCTGAATACGCCGGCAGCCTCTCCCGGGGAGACGCTGCCCGAAGCGCCGCCCACCCCCACACCCGTTCCGACGTTGGCACCTGACCTCGCGATAGAGCCGGTGGCAGAAGCTGACCCAAACAGCTTTGGGTTTTCAACCGGCCTGATGATCGACGGGCAGGAGACCAATACGTTTGACCGCGGCGAGGACATGCGCTTTGGGGACGACAAATCCTTTACCACACTGCCGGGCCTTTTAACATTTGGCGGCAGCAATTACCGCAACCGGTTTACCTATGGCACGCAGACAGTCGCGGAAAAATCCCTTACCCGCATTTGGGAAAAGGAGATCGGCTCGCTCAACACCTCCATGGGTACCTGGACGGGCACCGGCTGGACGGGGATGCCTGTGATGGTACAGTGGCCGGAAGAGACGCGCAAAATATTGGGCGTGTATGATGAGTTTAAAAGCAAGGACGGCTTTGTGGAAGTGATCTACACCACAATGGACGGCCATATTTACTTCCTGGAGCTGGAGACCGGAAAACCCACGCGTGACCCCATTAACTTAGGCGTCGTCACCAAGGGCACGGCCTCGCTCGACCCGCGCGGATATCCCCTGCTGTATACCGGCCAAGGTATTACGAGCACAGAGGACGGTGCTACCGGTGCGTGGTTCCGCATTATCGACCTCATCCAGAACAAGGTAGTCTGGAAATTTGGCGGCAAGGATTCGTTCTCCTACCGCGGATGGCAGGCCTATGACTCAAGCGCGCTGGTCAACGCCGCAACGGATACCATAATCGCGCCGGGTGAAAACGGCATATTCTACACATTTAAGCTCAATTCCAGCTTTGATGCGGCTGCGGGCACCGTTTCCGTCAACCCCGGGCCGCTGCAGAAATATCGTTACAAAGGCGACGGCTACGGCTTTGCGGAAGAAAACGACAAGCGCTGGGTAGGCATTGAAAACTCCGTGGCCACGTTCCGCAATTACGCGTTCTTTACCGATAACGGCGGAAGGCTTCAGTGCGTGGACCTCAATACGCTGAAGCTCCAGTATGTGGTGGACGTCACGGATGACAGCGATACCTCCATTGTCATAGAGGAGGATGTCGCCAACCAGACCTTCTACCTGTATACCGCAAACGAGGTGGATAAGCAGCCCGGCGCAAGAGACGCGGGCAAGGGCAAAAGCTACCACCGCAAGATTGACGGACGCACCGGTAAGATCATCTGGGAAAAAGAGTGGGAAGCACGCTTTGGCAACACCTCCAGCAACGGCGGCACACTGACGACGCCGCACGTGGGCCACGGCAACATCAGCGACCTTGTGATCTATAACGCAACGCTTGTGCCCGTGACCTATACGGAAAACGGGGAAACGAAGACCGGCAACGGCGGAAGGCTGGTTGCTTACAACAAGGAAACCGGCGAGGAAGTATGGCGCTATGAGCAATACAGGGATTACTGGAGTTCCCCCGTTGTCATATACGATGAAAACGAGAACGCCTATGTGCTCCAGTGCGACCGCAACGGCACAATGCGCATGCACGACGCCCGCACCGGCGAGGTGCTCACGGAGATCGATATGGGCTCGCGTATTGAAAGCACGCCAGCTGTATTCGGCGATTACTTGGTGGTCGGCACCCGCGGCGTAGCGGGCTCCGGCGAAGCGCCGAAGATACTGGGAATCAAGATCAGCTAGCAGCTTAAAAGCAAAAGCGGAGGAAGTTCCTCCGCTTTTGCGTTACTTATACCAGCATCTTCTTTGGTACTCTACGACATTCCAAACAACCGCAGCCCGTTCTCCAGCGTGATTTGCGCGGTCTCTTCCGCATCCATGTTTCTGATTTCCGCAAGTTTTTCGCATACAAGCCGCACTAAGCTCGGGTCGTTGCGCTTGCCCCTATAGGGCACGGGCGTCATGTACGGGCAGTCGGTCTCAATCAATAGGCGATCCATGGGCAGCTTTGCCGCGATTTCGAGCGCCTTTTTTGCGTTCTGGAACGTAAGTGCCCCGCCGTATGCGATATAGAGGCCGAGGTCAAGGCAGGCCTTTGCCGTTTCATAGCTGCCGGAAAAGCAGTGCATGACGCCGGTTAACCCGTCCTTTTGCGCGTGCAGCATAGAAAGCGCATCGCCGTCCGCTTCCCGCACATGCAGTACAACAGGCTTCTTCTTTGCTCTAGCCAGCGTCAGCTGCTCGGAAAACCACATTTGCTGCACATTGCGGGGAGAAAAATCGTAATGATAATCTAGCCCAATCTCGCCAACGGCGACCGCCTTTTCATCCGAGAGCAGGGCTTCAAGTAAAGCCAAATGCTCCTTTTCCATACCTGCCGCCTCATGCGGATGCGTGCCGATCGCCGCCACCACAAACGGGTAGTTGTGCGCAAACGCCAGCGTTTTTTCTGCGTCCGGCAGTTGCGTACAGGCCTCAAGCATGTAGGCAATATCGTTCTCAGGCAGGGAAGACATGACCGCCTCCCGGTC